>NZ_LROR01000057.1:0-138338 GCF_001675205.1 Clostridium coskatii
GAATAACCACCTTCACCACGCTGATAAGCTTCAATTACTTTCTTTTTAAATTCAAAACTATATTTTGCCAATAAAAAACCAACCTCCAATCGTTAGATTTTAGGTCTAACTTTTGGGGGTCGGTTCAAAATAATGATTTTGGATAGTGCTTTTTTTTATATCTAAAAATATTCACATTTTGTTATTTAAATTTATATACTAATATAGGTCCCTCCTATGGAATCTTTATTTTTTGAAATACTAATAGTCAGTTTTCTAGTACAAAGAAAAAAGACTATCAAATAAAATTTAGCAGCTTAAACTAAGTAGGAATTTATTGAATATTAAAAGGGAAAGTTGTCCATAATTTTTAAAGAGAAATAGAAGGGGGTGAAAATGTCCTGCTTAATTTTGTGCAGAACTAAATATATATGAAAAAACTAAAAATGTTAAGCTGTTTATTGGTTCTTGTATTTTCTTTTCAATATTATGTTTGTGCTTCAGGAGATAATTTGGGTGTAAGATCTACCTTATTCCAAAAATCTGTTTCTAATGTAAAGGAAACAGATATGTTTAAAAACATATTAGAAAAGACTAACAGTACCCCAGTGGAGTGTGGAATTATGGCTACTTTTAATACTTTTACTGATAAGGAAAAGGTTGTAGATGAAATATTTAAGGTATTAATGAGATATAGTGAGTGTAACAAAAAAGTGTGGAGAAATAATAAAATTTATTGTATAGAATTTAATGGATATTATGAAGAGGGCTATGTAGAAGGTGTAGAAAATGAAAATTATAATATCATTACAGTTAACATTACAAGAAAATCCAGTCAGTATAAATTACAGGATTTGAAAAGTATGATAGATAGGTCTCTAGGTGATAGAAAAGAAAAGTGTAAGTATTTTGAATATGTAAAGGCAAAAACTCAGAAACAAGACGTAAGTAGTGTGAATAGTAAAGTTAAAAATATTTTAAAATGCTATGGTACATCTGACATTAAAACTATAGCTTTAGAGGAAGGATACAGTTCTACTGCTTATACCCATAAGTATGAGCCAATACAAAGTGTCACAGGTTTAATAGATTTTAACTATGCTGTTGTAAAATATGATACGGGCACTTATATAATTATGGGAACTCCAGAAATAATGGTGACATATTAGGAATCATATAATATGGATGTTTTTGTTAAATGTAACTTATAAGGCGGTACAAAAATTAAGTAACATATTAGCAATTATAGAATGGAGGAACATTATGAGTAAAATAGTAGTTAAGGGAGGAAATAAACTGCATGGGGAAGTAAATATTAGTACTGCTAAAAATTCTGTATTGCCTATTATAGCAGCTTGCATTTTAAGTGGAGATAAATGCGTAATAGAAAAAGTACCAATGCTTGAAGATGTTTTTGTAATAAGTGACATATTGAGGAGCATATCTGCAGATATAAATATAGACAAAGATACAAATAAAGTCATAATAGATTCATCTAATATAAAAGATTGCAATCCATGCAGCGAATTGGTAAAAAAAATGAGGGCGTCATTTTTAATAATGGGTCCTATGATAGCTAGGTTTGGAAAGTTCAGATTATGTCTTCCAGGGGGATGTAATATTGGAACTAGACCTATAGATCTTCACTTGAAGGGCTTAAGTGCCTTGGGAGCAGAGGTGAATGTAGGTCATGGATATGTAGAAGCAAGTGCTAAGAAATTGATAGGAGATAAAATATATCTAGATTTTCCTTCAGTGGGGGCTACAGAAAATATAATGATGGCATCAGTAATGGCAGAAGGAGAAACTATAATAGAGAATGCAGCAGAAGAACCCGAAATAAGGGATCTGGCAAAATTTTTAAATAGCATGGGGGCAAATATTATTGGTGCAGGGTCAGGTACTATTAGAATATTAGGAGTAAAAAGCTTAAAGGGAAGTACTCATAGACCAATATTTGATAGGATAGAATCTGGTACTTTTATGGTGGCAGCTGCTATAACTAGAAGCAAGATTAAAATAAATGGTGCTAATGAAGAATACTTAAAACCTATAATCGCCAAGTTAACTGAAGTTGGAGTTCATATAAGCTCACAAGGAAGTAGCTTGATTGTAGATGGAAGAGATGAATTAAGACCTGTAGATATTAAAACTATGCCTTATCCTGGATTCCCAACTGATATGCAGTCACAGATGACAGGACTTTTATGTACCGTTATGGGTACAAGTATAATAACAGAAACTATTTTTGAAAATAGATTTATGCACGTAGCAGAAATGAAAAGAATGGGGGCAAACATAAAGATAGATGGAAGAAGTGCCGTTATAGAAGGTGTAAAAAAACTTACTGGAGCAGAAGTTAAAGCAACGGACTTAAGAGCTGGTGCAAGCCTTATACTTTGTGGGCTAGTAGCAGAAGGTGAAACAGAAATTGCAGATATATACCATGTAGATAGGGGTTATGTAGATATTGAAAAAAAATTAAAAGCACTAGGAGCTGATATTGAGAGGATAAATGAATAATACTCCTATTATATATATTATTAGACAAAGAGAAGATTAGAACAAAATTTTTTCTTTGTTTTTTTATTGGAATATTTTATAAGATACGGCAATAAAAATATAATATTGTAGTTCAAAATATATATAAGGCATTTCAAAGAAATCACTTGTTACTTTCTTTGAAACGCCTAACAGGAGAAAAATATGAAGGGTGATATATTAGACTTTTTAAAAAAATTTATTATTTTAGTGTTTATGGGTACATTATTTGTAATTGTACTCTCTTTATTTATGGTGGGAATGGGAAACCAAAAATATGATAACTTACCTCAATTCCTAATAAAGTCAAAAAATATAATACTAAAAAAACAGGATACCAAGTCAGAAAAAATAAAGGTGTACATAACTAAAGAAAATACAGTAAAAGAAATGGATTTAGAGCAATATGTAACAGGAGTAGTAGCTGCTGAAATGCCTGCCGAATTTTCAGAAGAAGCGCTTAAAGCACAGGCTGTGGCGTCTAGAACTTTTGCAACTGCACACATGGAAGTGTATGGAGGCAAAAAATACAATAGCAATACAGGTGCAGATGTATGTGATACAGTCAAGTGCCAGGTGTTTGTTAATAAAGAAGATAGAATGAAAAACTGGCCTAAGAGAGATGGGGATAAGTATTGGAGCAAAATTGTAGATGCAGTACAAGCTACTTCAGGACAGGTACTGACTTACAAAAATAAATTGGTGATGGAGCCCTACTATTTTGCAGTAAGTGCAGGAAAAACTGAAAATTCAGAAGATGTATTTGGAGAAGCAGAGGGATATTTAAAGAGCGTAGAAAGTCCAGGAGAAGAAAGTGCACGAAAATATAAAACTTCAGTGAAAATGTCATATGTAGAGTTCATAAATAAGGTAAACTCAAGTTATGCTAATTCAGGGTTATCTTCTGAAAACTTACCCAACCAGATAGTTATAAAAAGTAAAAATGAAAGTGGCTCTGTAAAAGAAATTAAACTTGGTGCTGTTACTATATCTGGTACGAAATTTAGAACTATTATGGGATTGAATTCGGCAAACTTTAGTATAGATTTTAAAGATGGTGTGTATATTCAATGCACTGGATATGGACATGGAGTTGGAATGAGCCAGTGGGGAGCTAATTATATGGGCAAAAGTGGCAAAAGCTATAAGAATATATTGTCTCATTATTATGAGGGAACTAGTCTAGAAAATGTAAACTTATTTAAAAAATAATAATTATATCAGCTAATTGTATGTTACTAGAATACATTAAATAGATATTAAGTAAAAAAGAGGGAAAATTCCTCTTTTTTTTGTAAAAAAATTTCATAAAATATGTATTTTTTTCTATTCTCTGGACAAACTACAAAAAGGAGGTGTTATTATGAACAAAAAATCTTTTAACAAAGCATTCAACTTTTTAAAAAAGGAGAGCTTTTATGTAATACTGTTTATATGTTTATGCATTGCAGTAACAGCGGCAGTAATAACAGCAAGAAATAATAAAAATCAAAGTGCACAGCTTCAAAAAAGTCAGGCTGTAGAGCAGAAAAAAATTAGGGAAACAGCAAAGGCAAATGAAAAGCCTTCTTCCAATTATAACAATGCTCTTCAAGTAAAAAAGGATAATAAGGCAAAATCCAATGTATCTAATAATGAAGCATCGAAGGGAGTATCTAACTCAGTAAGCACTTCCTTTCAAAAGCCAGTAGAGGGTAATATTGCAAGAGGTTATTCAGAGAATCCAGTATATTGGGATTCTACAGCAACTTATAGGCCAAACTTAGGATATGATATACAAACTCCACTTGGCAAACCCGTGTTCGCAGCTATGGATGGAAAGGTAGAATCAGTAAATACAGCAACACAGGATGGAGTAGAAGTCATTATAGATCATCAAAATGGATTAAAAACAGTTTATTCTAACTTAGATCCAAGTGTGAAAGTTAGTAAAGGTCAAACTATAAAAAAAGGAGCCGTTATTGGAGTAGTTGGGAAAAGCACATTGAGATCAGCTTATGAAAAATATGGAGATCACTTACACTTTGCTGTTTTGAAAGGAAAAGAATTTGTTGACCCAGGTAAATATATAAAATACTAATATTTGGCCATTTCTTAGAATTTTATGGAGAAATGGCCCATACACAATGAATTTTAAAATATTAACCAGCATATTTATAAATATATAGGAACAAGTAATTAGCAGAGATTATTTAGTTTAATGATAAATACGAGTAAATACGTTTATGGATATATAATGTAAAGTTTCATCATCAATTGTTGATTGTAAAACGGTAACTGTAAAAAGGAGTTGAATAAAATTGAAAGATTATATTGAAGAAAGGGTTTTGGAAGTTGCCAAATATATAATAGGATCTAAGGCCACAATAAGGAAAACGGCTAAGGTTTTTGGAGTAAGTAAAAGTACTATACACAAGGATATGACAGAAAGGTTACCTAAGATAAATCCTCAAATTGCTCAGGAAGCTAAGAGCATATTAGATTATAATAAGGCAGAGCGACATATAAGAGGTGGTAAGGCTACCAAAATGAAATATAAAGCTATTGAAGGCTAAAAACATTCCTATTATAATTAGAATATGATATGATAATAAAGGTAAATAAATTTACCTTTTAGTTTGAAAAGCAGAGGAGATTAGGAGTGAAAAGGGAATGTTTTTTAGTATAGGAACTGATATGGGAATAGATCTAGGTACAGCAACCGTACTTGTTTATATTAAAGGCAGGGGGGTAATTTTAAAGGAACCTTCAGTTGTTGCCATAGATAAGATAAAAAATAGAGTACTAGCTGTAGGAGAAGAAGCATGGCAGATGATAGGTAGAACGCCTGGTAATATCGTTGCCATTCGTCCATTAAAAGATGGAGTTATATCTGATTATGATGTAACGGAAAAAATGTTGAAGTATTTTATAAGCAAGGCTTGTGGTAAAAATAGAATATCTTCACCAAGAATAGTTGTTTGCGTTCCATGTGAAGCTACTGAAGTTGAAAAAAGAGCTGTAATTGATGCGGCTAAAAATGCAGGTGCAAAAAAGGTGTTTTTAATTGAAGAACCACTAGCAGCAGCTATAGGAGCTGGTATTGATATAACTAAGGCAAGTGGAAATATGGTAATAGATATAGGTGGAGGCACAACTGATGTAGCAGTAATTTCACTTGGAGGAATAGTTGTAAGGTCTTCCATTAAAGTTGCAGGTGATAAGTTCGATGAAGCCATAATGAAATATGTAAGAAAAGAACATAAGTTGATGATTGGTGAAAGAACTTCGGAAGATTTAAAAATAAAAATAGGATCTGCTTTTGATAGAGATGAAGAAGTAAGTATGGAAATAAGAGGTCGTGATTTAATTACAGGGCTTCCTAAAAATATAACGGTATCTTCTGCGGAAATGAGAATAGCACTAAAAGAAACTGTAAATTCTATAGCAGATACAACTCGTGCAGTACTGGAAAAAACACCACCAGAATTATCAGCTGATATAGCTGATAAAGGTATTTTTATGACTGGTGGAGGTGCACTTTTAAATGGATTGAGTAATTTAATACAAAAAGTAACTAATGTACCCGTTTATGTTGCAGAAGAACCAGTATCATGTGTAGCACTAGGTACAGGCAAAGTACTTGAATATTTAGACAAAATGGAAGTAGTTTTTAGTGGCGATGATATAACATTAATAGATTAAAACAAAGAACAAAATCTAACTTATTTAGTATTATGTATTTTTTAATAAGTTAGATTTTAATTTTCTTGTAGACACTAAAATGTTAGATATAGTTAAATATCAATAAAAATATTGTTGTAATATAGGTAATATGAATGAATTAATGAATAAAGTATTACTTCAGCCATACTTAAAACTAAATTAAGACGTATATTACTGCTAGTATTATTAAATAAGTCTTCATTGCTATTTGAATCAACTATACCTATTATTGATGAATTTCCTACATCTGGGAGAGATTTCCCTACACCTTTGCCAGGATGAACGGGAAAGTCTCTTACTTGAATATCGCCTATAGTTTCTAGATCACCTAAACAAGCATCTATTCCTATAATATTTTTATGCGGGTGAAGTAAATTTATTTTATTCAGTTTGCTTTCAATGTTTAAAGCATGTATAGGATCTGAAATTGTACCGTAGACAGGTAGAGGAAAATGCTTGCATTTTAAAAGTGTACCTACTAGGGGACCCAGGCAATCCCCTATATATCTATCGGTACCAATACATACAATTATGGTATCGTTATTAATGTAATTTTTTAAAAAATAGGCAAGTTTGTAATATGCTAAGGGATCTTTATAATTAGTTTTTGCTTTATTCAATATATTCACCTTCTTTTATGTATGTACTTGCGAAGAACACTATATATAATTTATATGATGAGTTTATATAAATTATTAAAGCTAAATTAAGTGAATATGATTTTGAAAGAAATATAGAGAAATATGGAGAAAGAGATATGTAATATTAAAATTTAATCATATATTAAATTTGATAATAAGTGAATAAAACTGTATACTAATTTACGTTGAGTGCGTTCTTGTTTTAAGGAACGTAGGATAATAAAATAAGCTGGCATGGCTCAGCAGGTAGAGCAACTGACTTGTAATCAGTAGGTCGTGGGTTCGATTCCTACTGCCAGCACCAAACATGGAGGAATTCCCGAGTGGCCAAAGGGGGCAGACTGTAAATCTGTTGTCAGTGACTTCGATGGTTCGAATCCATCTTCCTCCACCATAAATATAAGGGCGCATAGCTCAGCTGGGAGAGCATCTGCCTTACAAGCAGAGGGTCATAGGTTCGAGCCCTATTGTGCCCACCATTTAGAATAATAATAGAATAAGCTGGCATGGCTCAGCAGGTAGAGCAACTGACTTGTAATCAGTAGGTCGTGGGTTCGATTCCTACTGCCAGCACCAAATGCGGAGGAATTCCCGAGTGGCCAAAGGGGGCAGACTGTAAATCTGTTGTCAGTGACTTCGATGGTTCGAATCCATCTTCCTCCACCATAAATATAAAGACACTTTTAGGTGTTTTTTGTTTTATAAAGATTGTATAATCTTAACAAATGAAAAATTATATTATAGCTCTTATCAAGAGAGGCGGAGGGAACAAGGCCCTATGAAACCCGGCAACCAGTGAAAGTCACCAAGGTGCCAATTCCTGCAGGTTTCTGCAAGATAAGAGAGTAGTTAAGTTATTTAACCTCTTCTTATCGAAGAGGTTTTTTTATTGAAATGCCACTTTTGGCATTTCAGTTTTGTATTGTGAATATAGGATTTGAATTCGAATTTAATGTAAGAGTAATTCATTTACTGTAAGAAAAATATTTTTTACATGGGAGGTATAGAAAATGAGAAAACTATTTACATCTGAATCGGTTACAGAAGGTCATCCAGATAAAATGTGTGATCAGATTTCAGATGCTATCTTAGATGCCATACTAGAACAAGATCCTTATGGAAGAGTAGCGTGTGAAACTGCAACTACTACAGGTATGGTTTTGGTTATGGGTGAGATATCAACCAATTGTTATATTGACATTTCAAAAATAGTTAGAAATACTGTAAGAGAAATAGGATATACTAGAGCTAAATATGGATTTGACTGCGATACTTGTTCAGTAATAAGTTCAATTGATGAACAATCATCGGATATAGCTATGGGGGTTGATAAAGCCTTAGAAGCCAAGGAAGGTGCAATGGAAGCCATAGAAGCTATAGGTGCTGGAGATCAGGGTATGATGTTCGGATTTGCTACAAATGAAACTCCAGAATATATGCCTATGCCAATAAGTCTTGCTCACAAACTTGCAAAGAGATTAGCACAAGTTAGAAAAGATAAAGTTTTAGATTATCTAAGACCAGATGGAAAAACTCAAGTTACTATAGAATATGAAGACAATAAACCAGTTAGAGTTGATACCATAGTAGTATCTACTCAGCATGACGAAATGGTAACTAGAAAACAAATTGAAACAGACATAATAAACAATGTAATAAGACCTGTTGTACCACGAGAGTTTTTAGATTATAAAACTAAGTATTTCATAAATCCAACAGGAAGGTTTGTTGTTGGAGGTCCTCAGGGAGATTCTGGACTTACAGGAAGAAAGATAATAGTAGATACCTACGGTGGTTATGGAAGACATGGCGGTGGTGCTTTTTCTGGTAAAGACCCAACCAAGGTTGATAGATCTGCTGCTTATGCTGCAAGATGGGTAGCAAAAAATTTAGTGGCTGCAGGTATTGCAGATAAGTTGGAAATACAACTTGCTTATGCTATTGGTGTAGCAAAGCCTGTATCTATAACTGTAGATACTTTTGGTACAGGAAATATACCAGAAGAAAAAATAGTAGATATAGTAAATAAGGTATTTGATTTGAGACCAGCTGCTATAATAAAAGATTTAAATCTTAGAAGACCTATATACAGGCAAGTTGCGGCCTATGGACATTTTGGAAGAACTGATATTGATGTACCTTGGGAAAGATTAGATAAAGTTGAAGAAATAAAAAAATATATGTAAATAATGAAAAGCTCTATATTGTAACATGATATAGAGCTTTTTTAGTATGTTGGATTAAGACAAAGTTTAATGTGGTATAATTATTTATAAATATATGATTTTGTTTGCAAATAAGGGTAGGAGAGATTCTATGCAAGAATTACAAGGAATTGTAGAGAGCATAATATTTCAAAATAAAGATAATGGGTATGTAGTTGCTAAAATAAGAGAAAATAAAGATGTAGTAACTATAGTAGGATGTATACCTAATATAATTGAAGGACAAAATTTGAAGGCTGTAGGGGAATGGGTTCTTCATCCTCAGTTTGGAAATCAATTTAAGGTTCAGACTTTTGAAGAGATAATACCTAATACTACTATTGGCATAGAGAGATATTTGGCCTCTGGAATAATATCGGGAATAGGTCCTGTAACAGCAAAGAAAATAGTAGAGAAGTTTGGTGAAAGTACCCTTCAAATATTGGATAATAATATAGGAAGACTAAAAGAAATAGAAGGTATAGGAGCAAAAAAAATAGCTTTAATAGAGGAGTCCTATTCTAAACAAAATGAAGTGAGAAATATAATGATATTTCTGCAAACTTATGGAATAACTCCTAGTCAGTGTGTTAAAATACATAAAAAATTTGGAGCAGATTCTATAAGTATTGTGAAAGAAAATCCATATACCCTTACAGAAGAAATAAGTGGTATAGGTTTTAAAACGGCAGATAAGATAGCAAGAAGCCTTGGAATAGAGAATAATTCTCCATTTAGGATACAAAGTGGAATAAGGTATTTGGTGAATAAGTTTTGCAGCTTGGGAAATACGTATATGCCTATAGATAACCTTATAAAAGAAGGTGTTGACATACTCCATATAACTCAAAAAGAACTGGAAGAAAACATATATGAAAGTTCTGTAAATGGAAAAATAAAATTGGAGAAGTGGGAAGATAAAGTATGTGTATTTTCTATGACCTATTATTATTGCGAATTGAGTGTAACTAGAAAAATATTGATGTTAGCTTTTACTAAATATAAGGATATGGATTTTAATATAGATAAAGAGATAGAAGATTTTGAGAAGGAAAATAATATGAATTTTGCTGTTTCTCAAAAAGAAGCTATTAGAGGGGCAATTGAAAATGGAGTGGAGATAATAACAGGAGGTCCTGGAACAGGTAAAACTACAATAATTAATTGCATAATTAGATTATTTGAAAAGGCAAAGCTTAAAGTTTTAATGGGTGCTCCCACGGGAAGAGCAGCAAAGAGAATGTCAGAATCTACAAAACGAGAATCAAAGACCATACATAGGCTTCTTGAAATGGGAGTGGGAAGCGATGAAGAAGCTTTATTTTTTTCAAGAGGAGAGCAATCACCACTACAATGCGATGTGGTTATTATAGATGAGGCTTCTATGATAGATATAGTGCTCATGAATAACTTATTGAAGGCTGTCTCTATGGGAACTAGGTTAATAATAGTAGGGGATGCAGAGCAGCTTCCATCTGTAGGACCTGGAAATGTGCTAAGAGACTTTATAGACAGCAAATGTATTAAAGTAGTTAGATTAAAAGAGATATTTAGGCAATCAAAAGAGAGTATGATTATAGTTAATGCTCATAAGATAAATTCTGGAGAGATGCCTATTTTAAATAAAAAGAATAAAGATTTTTATTTTATAAAGTGTCAGGATCCTTCGGATATATTAGATACATTGGTAGGATTAATAGATAAAAGGTTGCCAAGTTTTAATAGTAGTTGGAATAAAATAGAGGATATTCAAATACTATCTCCTATGAGAAAGGGAGTTTTAGGAGTATCAAATTTAAATAGAAAACTTCAGCAAGTTCTAAATCCTAAAAGTCCCAATAAGAGAGAAAAAAAGTTTAGAGACATGACTTTTAGGGTAGGAGATAAAGTGATGCAGATTAAAAATAATTATACTTTAAAATGGCAAGGCATTTCAGAAGAAAACAAGGAAAGCGGTATGGGTGTTTTTAATGGCGATTTTGGATATATAGAAGACATAGATGAAGAAAAAAATAGAGTGGTAGTTGTGTTTGATGAAGAAAAAAGAGTTGTATATGATAGTATGTACTTAGATGAGCTGGATTTATCTTATGCAATAACCATACATAAAAGTCAAGGTAGTGAATTCCCAGTAATTATTATACCTATGTTTATGGGTCCGCCGCTGCTTATGAATAGAAATTTATTGTATACAGCTATAACTAGAGCAAAACAGATGGTAATACTTGTTGGGAGTTTGAAAGCTTTGAACTTTATGATAAATAATAATAAAAGCTTTGAAAGGTATTCGTTATTAAAATATAGAATAATGGATATAATGGAGAGTGAAACAAATGCTACTGTGGAATGAATCATGTCTTATTAATGAGAGAAAAAAAATAAGTGAGAATATAGTAAAATGGAGCGGTACTAAAGATATTTTTTTAAACTGTATCTCAGTTCCTTATAATTCTACTGAGATTTTCCTGGAGATTATTGAAAAATACATAAGACAAAATGAAAATATTATTTATATTACTAATGAAAAAATGGGTAATGTGGATATAATAAAAAATATAAAAAAGTATACGCATTTTACGGATTATTGCTATGTGAAAGGATGTAAAAGTAATTCAAATTGTAAATTACAGATATGTAATTTTGAAAATGCATCAAAGTTGGAAGATAAGTTTGAATTAGTCATATATGATGATATAAGTAGTTTTTCATTATACAATAAGTACGAGATATGCAAATTAATTAGCAAATTAACTCATGAGGATAGTAAAGTTATAATATATTCTATAGAAAGTATAGTTGAAAATAGTAAAAAGGTATTTTTGCCTGCTAAAAATGAAGGATTAATAATTGAACCGAGGAGTATACTTACTAGACTGAATATGAATAAAGAAATGCCTTTTTTGGTATACGATTATTTAAAATGGTCAATAAGTATAGGCAAGAAGACAATAATATATGTACCTAGCAAATATAAAATAGATAAGGTAGCTTTATATATGCATAAATATTGTAAAAGTTTAGCACAGGATGTGGTATGTTTTGCTAAAGGGGAATCGAATAAGAAATTGATCTATAAGTTTTTACAGACAAAAAACTCAATATTAATAACTAACTGTTTTGAAGAAACTGCATTAAATGCAAAAAATTCAGAATTAATAGTATATTTTGCAGATGATGTTAACTTTACTTATAAAGAATTTGTTTACTTGTGTGGAAGTGTTGGAAGAGGTGAAAAAGATTTAAAAGAGGAGGTTATACTGGTTTCCAATATAGAGACAGAAGAGATTGAGAAAGCAAAGAGTATAACTAGCAATTTTAATAGGGAAGCATGGAACATGGGATTACTAAAAATTTAAAATTTTTATTAGATTGTGTACTAGGGCTTATATATTGTGGAGATGAAAGATGTATACTATGTAAAAAAGATATATATAATGATAGAAACATATGTGAAGCTTGTGAAAGCAATATAAAAGTTTGTAAAGACAGTTTTGAGATTGGATATGATGATAAAAAAATTCAATGCTATAGTAGTGCTTATTATTCTGGAGCGATGATGGAACTTATAATAAAATTAAAGTATAAGAGTTCTTTTAAAGCTGGAGATGTTATAGCAAAGTGTATGAGAAATATTATAGCTAATAATCACATTGATTTCGATGTTTTTACATACGTACCTATGACTAAGAAAGCATTGAAAAAGAGAGGATATAATCAAGCTGAATATTTGGCGAACAGTTTGGGGAATTATACTAATAAGCCTGTTATATGCTGTCTAGACAAAATAAAGGAAACAAAGGATCAAATAGGATTGGATAAAACAGAGAGATGGAGTAATATGTCAGAAAGCTTTCAGGTATGCAATAAAAAAATTATAAAAAATAAAAAAATTTTGTTAATAGACGACGTTTTAACTACTGGTGCTACAGCTTTTGGATGCTGTTCAGAACTTTTGAAAAATGGAGCAAAAAAAATTAACGTATTGACTGGAGCAAAAAGTAGAGTATAATTTTATTAGTCAAGTTAGGTTTGTGGTTGAAAGTCGATGCCAGTCGCAGGCAAAACGATCCACGTAAGTTAGATAAAATATTTAATGAGCATGGTGCGGCTTAGAAGTAAGTCCTGCCGTAAAATACGAGAGGATTAGTAGTGAGAGGTTAATTCCCGGTAGCGAAAGTTCCAGCAGGCGAGTGTGGGGGCAAAGACCAGGTCAGCTAACTTGCAAATGCACTAACAGTGCAATATAGCAGCCTTTTTTAAGGCTGCTATATTAATTTTAAAAGATTATTTATTATTAGTTTTTGGTATTAATAAAAAAGTAGTATAAATGTGTCATTAATAGCTATTGTAATTTATGATAAACAGTATTAAAATATAACTAACAAAACATAGATTAATCCTTTACATATGTTTAGGATTACAATAGGAAGGGGCTGGAAATATGAAAATAACTGTAAAAGGGAAAAATATCGTGGTAACTGATGCATTGAAAAATGCGGTGGAGAAGAAGCTATGTAAGCTAGAAAAATATTTCAACCCTGATGTAGTAGCGCATGCTACATTAAGCGTACAAAAAACTAGACAAATAATTGAAGTCACTATTCCTTTTGGAGGAGTTATACTAAGAGGAGAAGAAGGAAATTCAGATATGTATGCTTCAATTGATTTAGTTGTGGATAAATTAGAGAGACAGATAAGAAAGCAAAAGACAAAGTTGTTAAGAAGAAACAATTCGGAATCTTTGAGATTTCAATGCATACCAGATGAGTCAGAAAAAGACGAACAAGAACAAAAAATAGTTAGAACCAAGAAATTTGCAATAAAACCAATGTCATCTGAAGAAGCAGTTCTTCAAATGGAACTTTTAGGTCATAGTTTCTTTGTATATCAGGATGCTGAAAATGGAGAAGTAAATGTAGTATATAAGAGGCGGGATGGAAATTACGGATTAATAGAGCCTGAATTTTAAAAGTTAGATGCAATAAAGGGGGAGCATAAAGCTTCCTCTTTTTATACTTTAAAAATAGACAGCATATTATTAAACTAAAGTAAACTATTATTTAATAAGTTGAACACCTAATAATTAGATGATATAATTTATAAGGTGTATACTTTTGTAAACAAATTTAACATGGTGAGGATGAAAATAATGAAACTTTTTCAGAAAATATTCGGTTCATATAGTGAACGGGAAGTAAAAAGAGTTATCCCTATAGTAGATAAAATAGATAGTTTAGATTCAAAAATGCAGGGATTGACGAGTGGAGAACTTAGAGCAAAGACAGATGAATTTAAAGATAGACTTTCTAAGGGTGAATCTTTAGATGAAATATTACCTGAAGCTTTTGCTGTTGTTAGAGAGGTAGGATATAGAACTATAGGCTTAAAGCAATATAGGGAGCAGTTAATAGGTGGAGTAGTGCTCCATCAAGGAAGAATATCAGAGATGAAAACTGGTGAAGGTAAAACACTTGTTGCTACCGCACCTGCATATTTAAATGCACTTACAGGAAAAGGAGTTCATATAGTTACAGTAAATGACTATCTGGCAAAAAGAGATAGAGATACCATGGCACCTATATATGAAGCTCTAGGACTTAAAGTAGGTGTAATACTACATGATTTAGATCAAACCCAGAGACAAGAAGCGTACAATTGTGATATAACTTACGGTACTAATAGTGAATTTGGATTTGACTATTTGAGAGATAATATGGTTATTTACAAAGAAGAAAGAGTACAAAGAGGGCTTAACTTTGTTATAGTGGATGAGGTTGACTCTATTTTAATCGATGAAGCAAGAACACCTCTTATTATTTCAGGTGAAGGAGAAAAATCAACTGAATTTTATAATATTGCGGATAGCTTTGCAAAATCCTTACAAAAAGAGGATTATGATGTAGATGAAAAGGCAAATTCGGTAATACTTACAGATACAGGTGTAAAAAAGGCTGAAAACTTCTTTCAATTGGCAAACTATGCGGATCCAGAGAATATGGAGATACAGCATTATGTAGTTCAATCTTTGAAGGCTAACTATATAATGAGAAGAGATAAAGATTATATGGTGAAAAATGGAGAAGTGCTCATTGTAGATGAATTTACAGGAAGAATGATGGAAGGCAGAAGATACAGCGATGGGTTACATCAAGCTATAGAAGCTAAGGAAAATGTAAAAGTAGAGAGAGAATCAAAGACACTTGCAACTATTACTTATCAAAATTATTTTAGGATGTTTAATAAATTATCAGGTATGACAGGTACTGCACTGACAGAGGAAAATGAATTTAGAGAAATATACGGACTTGATGTAATAGTAATACCTACCCATAAGCCTATAGCAAGAACAGATTACCCTGATGTAGTTTATAAAAGTGCAAAAGGAAAATTTAAAGCTATAGCAGATGAAATATATGAAACCTATAAAAAAGGTCAGCCTGTACTTGTAGGTACAGTAAGTATAGAAAAATCTGAGTTACTTTCAGATATGTTAAAGAAAAGAGGAGTACCTCATCAAGTTTTAAATGCTAAGTTTCATGAAATGGAAGCAGAAATAATTTCTCATGCAGGAGAAAAGGGAACAATTACTATAGCAACTAATATGGCAGGTCGTGGTACTGATATAAAGCTAGGAAAGGATGTAGTTGCTCTTGGCGGACTTAAAATAATAGGAACTGAAAGACATGAGTCAAGGAGAATTGATAACCAACTTAGAGGGCGTTCAGGACGTCAAGGAGATCCTGGTACGTCAAGATTTTATGTATCACTAGAAGATGATCTGATGAGAATATTTGGTTCAGATAGACTTCAGGGAATAGTTGAAAAATTAGGTCTCAAAGAAGATGAGGCCATAGAAAGTAGAATGGTTACAAATGCTATAGAAGGTGCGCAGAAGAAAGTAGAAGGAAATAACTTTGATATAAGAAAAACTTTACTTCAATATGACGATGTAATAAATAAACAGAGGGAAATTATATACAAACAGAGATCACAAGTGCTTGAAGGTGAAGATCTTAGAGAATACATGGTTGATATGATAAAGAGTTTAGTATCTTCTATTGTAGATTCTCATATATCCGGTATAGAAGAAGATTTTGAAGATGAAGTAGAAAAGCTAATAAAATATATGGAAGAAGTTTATGTACAAAAAGATTCCATAAAGAAAGAGGATATTATAAATCTTTCCAATGAGGAAATTAAGCAGAAATATATAGATATAGGTCAAAAAATTTATGAAGAAAAAGAAGAAGAGTGTACTCCAGAGCAGATGAGAGAAATTGAGAGAGTTATCTTACTTAGAGTTGTTGATACAAAATGGATGGATCATATAGATGATATGGAGCACTTAAAGAGAGCTATTGGACTTAGAGCCTACAGGCAGCAGGAACCAGCGCAAGCATATCAGTTTGAAGGCAGCGAAATGTTTGAGGAAATGATATATAATATTAAATTGGATACTGTTAAATATCTTCTTCATGTACAAATCGAAAAAGCACCTGAGAGAGAAAGGGTAGCTAAGAATGTAGTTACTAATCAAGGTGAAGAAACTGCAATGAAGAAAAAGCCTATAAAGAAAGAAAAAACTGTAGGAAGAAATGATCCTTGTCCTTGTGGCAGCGGTAAAAAGTATAAAAATTGTTGTGGAAGACTTGCAAATAACTAAGATGACATTGAGGTGGTTATATGATAATTGATTTGGAAGAATCCCTATCAAAATTGAGCATATTAAAAAAAACATTAAATAAAATAAAGGAGTCTCTTTGACCTAGGTAACTATAAGAATAGGATAGAAGAATTGCAGATGAAAATGCAGGAGCCTAATTTCTGGGATCACTTGGAAAGGGCACAGGAAGTAACTTCTGAGGAAAAGTTTTTAAATGAAAAGCTGGATATGTATAATAAGTTGGAGAGTAGAATAAATGATGCAGAAATTCTAGCTCATATTGCGGAAGAAGAGGAAGACGTTTCTGACTGCAAAGATATATTATCTGAAGTGGAAGATATCGAAAATATAATTGATAAACTTAAAATAGAAATACTTTTATCAGGAGAATATGATAAAAACAATGCCATATTGAATTTACATGTGGGAGTAGGTGGCACAGATGCCCAGGACTGGACGGAGATGCTTTTGAGGATGTATACCAGATGGGCAGAAAAGTCTGGGTATAAAGTTGAGACTTTAGATATTCTTCCTGCAGATGATGCTGGAATAAAAAGTGTATCATTAAGGATAATAGGGGAATTTGCTTATGGATATTTGAAAGCCGAAAAGGGTATTCATAGATTGGTTAGAATATCACCTTTTAATGCTAATGGGAAAAGGCAGACTTCTTTTGCATCTGTAGAGGTTTTGCCGGAACTTACCAAAGACCAAGACATAGATATAAGGCCAGAAGATTTAAGGGTAGATACCTATAGGTCTTCTGGTGCAGGCGGACAGCACGTAAATAAAACGGAATCTGCAGTCAGGATAACTCATATACCTACGGGTATAGTTGTACAGTGCCAGAATGAAAGAAGTCAGCATTATAATAGAGAGACTGCAATGCTCATGTTAAAATCAAAACTTGTGGAACTTAAAGAAAGAGCACATAAGGAAAAGATAGAAGATCTTGCAGGAGAACTTAAGGACATGGGATGGGGAAGCCAGATAAGATCCTATGTATTCCATCCATATACTCTTGTAAAAGATCATAGAACTGGAGTAGAGAATGGGAATGTGTCTTCAGTAATGGATGGAGAAATTGATAATTTTATATTAGCTTATTTAAGACAGCAGGCAAAGTAAATAAAGTGCTATCAGGCGTATAATCTGATAGCATTTATTTGCATGTATTTTTAACGTATAATTGAAAGAAGGATTTAGCTTGAGTTTTAAAAGTACAGTAGGGGATGTCTTTTCATCCCTAAAACATAGAGATTTTAGATATTTTTTGTCAGGACAGCTTTTGTCACTAATGGGAACTATGATTCAAAATACCGCACTCAGTTGGTATGTGTATAAGATAACTAATTCTCCTTTTCTTCTTGGACTTATATCAGTATTTCAATATGCACCAGTACTTTTGATTACACTTATTGCAGGTGTTATAGCAGAAAGATATCCCAAAAGAAAGATTATTTTAATGACTCAGTTTTCTTATATGATACAGTCCTTTATATTGACTTTCGTTATTTATATTGGATATAGTAAGTATTGGATATTAGCTACATTAGCTGTTATTAATGGGATTATAACAAGTTTGGACATGCCTACAAGGCAGTCCTTCTTTATTGAACTTGTAGGAAAAAAGGATCTTCCAAATGCTATATCTTTAAACTCAACTGTTTTTAATATATCACGTATAGTTGGACCTGCATTTGCAGGAATAATAATGAACAAATTAGGAGTATTTCAATGCTTTCTTGTCAATACAATTAGTTTTATACCTGTTATCTATGGTGTGTTTCAAATAAAGGCCAAAGGTAATCCAACATTAAGAACCAAAAATTTCAATCTAATTCAGGATTTAAAAGGTGGGATTATGTATACTATAAATAAGAAAATACTTCTATCTGTAATGTTTATGATGGCTATAGTATGTACTTTTGCATTTAATAGCAATGTAATTATACCTGTATTTGCAAAGCAAGTCATGAATGGAGGAGCGAAAGAGTATAGTATTTTTTTAAGTCTTTCAGGTGCGGGGTCATTTTTAGGAGCTATTTTTATGGCAGGGATAGGCAGGGGACTTAGAAGTAAGCATTTCCTCATTATAAATTCATTTATATTGGCTATTTTACAAATAGTAACTTTATTTACAAGTAGTTATTTATTGGTAGGGATGCTATTTGTATGTATAGGATTCTTTGGGCTTACTTTTTTAAATAAAGCAAATGCTACACTGCAGTTTAATACAGAAGATGAATATAGGGGGAGGGTAATGAGTATATATGCCCTTTTAAATATTGGAAGCACCCCTTTCGGTAGTGCTTTCGTGGGTGCAGTTATGGAAAAATTCGGTGGTAAATTTGGATTCTTTAGCTGTGGATTAATGATGTTTCTATTTACGATTATCACTGTATTTTTTGTTGAATTAAAAAACAGGAAACCTAGATATAATTGATTATGTTACATATATTAGATAATATGGATGAATAGTGATTCAAGCTCGTACAGGATTTCTAGAAGATAATAGAATATGTTTTTGAATTATGTTAATTTTGGTATAATTATAAGTAAAGTAGTAAAGATAACTACAATTATTTTATGAAGGAGTAATAATATGGATGGCAAAGAGTATGTTCAAAAAGTTTTAAGTACTGTACAAAAAAGAAATTCAGGCGAAGAAGAATTTCTTGATGCGGTAAAAGAAGTTTTAGCTTCTTTAGTACCTGTATTTGATAGAAGACCTGATTTTATTAAAGCAGGATTACTTGAAAGATTAACTGAACCAGAAAGAGCTATAAGTTTTAGAGTCCCATGGGTTGATGATAATGGAGAGGTTCAAGTAAACAGAGGTTTTAGAATTCAATTTAATTCGGCTATAGGACCGTATAAGGGTGGGTTAAGATTTCATCCATCTGTAAATCAAAGTATCGTAAAATTTCTAGGATTTGAGCAAATATTTAAGAACTCCTTAACAGGGTTACCTATCGGAGGAGCAAAAGGTGGTTCAGATTTTGATCCAAAAGGCAAATCTGATAACGAAGTTATGAGATTTTGTCAAGCTTTTATGTCTGAGCTGTACAAGTACATAGGTTCTAATAGAGATGTACCTGCAGGAGATATAGGTGTCGGTGGAAGAGAAATTGGATATCTATATGGCTATTATAATAAACTTAAAGGTGTAAGTGAACAGGGTACTTTGACAGGCAAGGGACTGACTTATGGAGGAAGTCTTGCCAGAACAGAAGCAACAGGATATGGATTAGTTTATTTTACTGAAGAAATGCTAAAGGATCATAATTTGAGTTTCAAAGATAAAAAAGTAGTAGTCTCAGGTTCGGGAAATGTGGCTATTTATGCTATTGAAAAAGCAACTGAACTTGGAGCTAAAGTTATTACTTGTTCTGATTCTAATGGATATATTTTAGATGAAAATGGAATTAATCTAGATGTAGTAAAAGAAATTAAAGAAGTTAGAAGGGGAAGAATAAAAGAATATCTAAAAAGTGTGCCTACTGCTAAGTATGTACCAGATTTTAGAGAGATTTGGAATGTTAAGTGTGACATAGCTCTTCCTTGTGCAACTCAAGGTGAAATAAATGAGAAATCTGCTAAGGCTCTTGTAGAAAATGGTGTTATAGCTGTATCAGAAGGAGCAAATATGCCTTCAACTTTAGATGCAATAAATGTATTTTTAAGTAATAAAATTCTTTTTGGACCTTCTAAGGCAGCTAATGCAGGAGGAGTTGCATGTTCTGCTATTGAAATGTCTCAGAATAGTATAAGGTATTCATGGACATTTGAAGAGGTAAATAATAAGATCAAAAATATAATGATTAATATTTATAATAATTCTAAAAACGCAGCAAAAGAATATGGAAATGAAGGAAATATAGTTGTAGGAGCCAATATTGCTGGATTTTTAAAAGTTGCTGAGGCTATGATGGCCCAAGGCATAATTTAAGTTTACAAAGAAACTTGGAAGTTATGGAGGATTTTTTTAAGGAAAAATCCTCCTTCAACTGTCTATTGTCAATTATCAACTTTTAAGCAGATTTATTTATAAAATTGATGCAAATATAAATTAACCATTATAAGTATTCCACAAAACGATATGGCTAATAAATATTTAGAGTATAAAATAAAAGGATTATTATTAAAGGCATAGCTGTCAATTTCTTTTGAAACTACATTGAAACACCTATCTATGGATTTTGTATTTATATATTGAGATTTGTCCATAGGTGTGTGTATTTTTGATGTATCTGCATCTGATAAAGTTAAGGCATCTATGTTATAAGCTCTAAAATATTGATGATCACTGGAATTTTCAAAAGTATACTTAAAGTTTACTTTGCTATTAGTACATAATTGTGCTATTTCTTTTACAAAAGGTGAATTTTTTGAATCCCATTTTCCAGCCATTATAGAAAGAGGAACGTTTTTATCACTGCCTAACATGTCAAAATTTATAACTTTTCCCCCTCTTAGGGTGTCTTTATATTGCTGTGCAAAATTTTTTGACCCTAGGCACCCAAATTCTTCTGCATTAAAAGCTGCAATTACTATATTTCTTTCCGGTTTCCCAATAGAATTTATGTATTTTATAAGACCAAGTAAAAAAGATGTACCAGAAGCATTGTCTAAGGCACCGCTATACACTGTGTCAGAAAGGTCAGAGCCAAGGTGATCAAAATGGGCAGATAGAACAAGTGGAGGTAGAGCAGGGTTTTTACCTTTTATGTATCCTATTACGTTGTAAGCAGACGTTAATTTGTTATGAAAAGGTATAAAACAGCTTATTTCACAACCTAAATTTAAATAATTTTTTATTTCTTTGGCAGTTTGTTCTTTTATCATAATGTACATACTTCCCCGAGAATTTGAAATAAAGGAACTTCTAAAGTCTAAGTTATCATTTTTGGGAGTGTAAAATAAAAAATATTGGTTTGATGTCTGCACTTGAAAGCTGTTTTTTGATAGTGAAATAACATCATCTTTTTTAAAAGATACACTGCTATTTTTAAAGTTTAGCATATCTTCCTTATAATCTGCAGCATACTTATACTGTTTTACTATAAAGCCGTTTTTATCCTTTACTATGAGATATGGAGCAGCATCTATTTTTTCAGGGTAAATTACATTAAAAGATTGAAAATAATCCTTATTGTAAGAACTTAAATTTTCTAATTTAAAATAATGTTTTATAAAAGCTGCTGTTTCATAATTTTCCAAGGTCCCAGTAAGCCTTCCTTTAAAATTATCTGAAGATAAATAGGAAATAGTATTTTTAACTTTTGAAGAATTTAGTGGATGTATAAAATAGTAATATTGAAAGCTCAATGAACAAATAATACAAAATATAGTTAATGGTAATATAAGCATAAATTTTCTCATTAATAATAACCTCTAAAATAATGTGTTTCTAAATATATATTAATTTGCCAAAGTGTATATAACTGTTGTAATATATTTTTAGCTGATTTACTTTTTCAATATGTTTAATCCTGCTTTTAACTTAGAGATTTATCATAAATAAAATTAACCAGGAGGTAAAAATGAATAATATAATAGATACATTAGCTGAAGAGCTTAGTGTAAATAAAAAATATATAAATAGTGTAATCGAACTTTTAGATTCAGGTAATACAGTGCCTTTTATAGCCAGATATAGAAAAGAACTTACAGGAAGCATGAGTGATGTAACTTTAAGAAAACTGGCAGAAAGACTTACATATCTTAGAAATCTTAAATCTAGAAAAGAAGATGTAATAAGAATAATAGAAGAACAGGGAAAACTTACGGAAGAATTAAAGAATTCTATAGAACACAGCAGTACTTTAACAGAAGTAGAAGACATATATAGACCATATAAACCAAAGAAAAGAACCAGAGCAACTATTGCACAGGAAAAGGGACTTAAGCCTATCTCAGAAGCTATTTTAGCTGGGAAGTTCCAAGATGATATAGAAAAGTATGCAGAAAAATTTATAAATGAAGAAAAGGGCGTTGAGTCTGTAGAAGATGCACTAGCAGGTGCAGTTGACATAATAAGTGAAGTTATTTCTGATGAAGCAAAGTATAGAAAATGGATAAGAAAATTTGTTTGGGAAAATGGAATAATTCAAACGAAGGGTGAAAGCAAAGAACCAACTCCTTATGAAATGTACTATGATTATAGAGAAGCAGTTAAGTCTATTCCACCTCATAGAATACTAGCTATAAATAGAGGGGAAAAAGAAAAAGTTTTATCTGTAAAGATAGATTGTGATATGGAGAATATAGAAATTTACTTAAAAAATCAATCTCTTAAAGGAAATAATATAACAGATACTTATATAGAAAAAAGTGTAGAAGATTCGCTAAAGAGACTAATTTATCCATCTATTGAAAGAGAAATAAGGTCACAACTTACAGATATGGGAGAAGAAGGTGCTATAAAAATATTTAAAGCCAATTTGAAGGCACTTTTGATGCAATCACCTATAAAGGGAAAAAATGTACTTGGCTATGACCCTGGTTTTAGAAATGGGTGCAAAATTGCAGTATTGGACGATACAGGAAAATTGTTAGATACCGCAATAGTATATGCTACTGCACCTCAAAATGATGTGGAAGGATCTATAAAGAAACTAAAAGAGCTAGTATATAAATACGATGTAAATGTTGTATCCCTTGGAAATGGAACTGCTAGCAGAGAATCTGAAGAACTCATTGGAAAACTTATAAAAGAAGTTAAGGAAGAGAAAGGAAAGGATCTGTACTATGTAATTGTATCTGAAGCAGGGGCTTCAATTTATTCTGCATCGGAACTTGCAGCAAAGGAATATCCAGACATAAATGTATCTTTAAGGGGAGCTATATCTATAGGCAGAAGGCTTCAAGATCCTTTAGCAGAGCTTGTTAAAATAGATCCTAAATCCATAGGTGTAGGGCAGTACCAGCATGATGTTGCACCAAAGAAATTGGATGAATCTTTAAAGGGAATTGTAGAAGATTGTGTAAATAGTGTAGGTGTAGACCTAAATATAGCAACGCCTTCTCTTCTATCCTATATATCTGGAATAAATACTGCTATAGCGTCAAACATTGTAGCTTATAGAGAGGAAAATGGTAAATTTAAAAACAGAAAAGAGCTTTTAAAGGTCAAAAGATTGGGAGCCAAAGCTTTTGAACAGTGTGCAGGATTTTTAAGGGTAATGGAAAGCGGTGAGCCCCTTGACAATACTTCTGTCCATCCTGAATCTTATGATGCAGCAAAAGGACTTTTGGAGATTATTGGATATAATATGGAAGATTTAAAAAATGGAGAACTTTCAGATATAGATAATAGAGTTGATAAAATAGGCATAGATGTTCTTTCAGAAAAGCTTAATGTAGGTGAGCCAACTTTAAAAGATATAATAAAAGAGATAAAAAAGCCGGGAAGAGATCCAAGAGAAGAACTTCCTAAACCTATACTTAAGACTGGAATAATAGACATTAATCAATTAAAACCAGGTATGGTGCTTACAGGCACGGTTAGAAATGTAGCAGATTTTGGAGCTTTTGTAGATATTGGAGTTCATCAAGATGGACTTGTTCATATAAGTCAGTTGTCAGATAAATTTGTCAAGCATCCACTTGATGTAGTCCAAGTAGGAGATATAGTTCAAGTAACTGTACTTGAAGTAGATGAAAAGAGAAAGAGAATATCACTTAGCATGAAATAAACAGAGTGCTATAGGACTATTAGAGAAGGTAATCATTGGATAAAAGTTATTTTAAGAATATGTTGAAATATGCTGGTAAAAGTATTATAATAAATTTGAAAATTTAAAATATAATCTTCAGGGCGGGGTGTGATTCCCCACCGGCGGTATAGCCCGCGAGCCATAATTGGTATGATTCGGTGAGATTCCGAGGCCGACAGTAGAGTCTGGATGAAAGAAGGTAAAATGTAGCGTTTATTAGCCCTGATATTTTATCAGGGCTTTTTTGCTTACCTTAGAAGGTTATACACAATATTTTAGGGGGATGTTAGATATGAGAAGCAATAAGTTAAACAGGCTAGTAAAGATATCATTGTTAGGTGTAATTGGATTTTTACTTATGTTCATAGAAGTTGCAATTCCTGTGTTCCCATCGTTTTTACAGATTGATATAAGTGACTTACCGGCTTTAATAGGCACTTTTGCACTTGGACCTGGAGCTGGAGTTGCCATAGAGCTTTTAAAGAATATACTTCATGGAATATTTGATGGAAAAACAGCATTTATAGGAGAGTTTGCAAATTTTGCAGTGGGTTCAGTTTTAGTGTTTACAGCAGGATATTTATATAATAGACATAAAACTAAAAAGACAGCAGCAGTTAGTCTTGGGGCGGCAACTATTGCTATGTCAGTATTTGCTGCAGTGTTAAATTACTTTGTATTACTTCCGCTTTATGAAAAAGTACTTAATTTCCCTATAAGTGCAATGGTAGCAGCAGCAGGAAAAGTAAATGGAAGTATAACAGATATAAATACCTTGATATTATTTGCTATTGTACCTTTTAATTTATTAAAAGGATTATTACTTACAGCACTTACACTAGTTTTGTATAAGAGTGTATCACCGGTACTGAAACAAGAGCAGAGTAAAAGCAGAGGTTTGGCAGAACATAATAATTAAAGGAAAATCTGGGTTTATCCCAGATTTTTTTATTTTTATCTTTATGAAAAAACATTTTTGTACGATAATTTATACATAACTTAAAAAGAGAATAAATTATAAAGGGTGATGAATTTGCCAGGTATATGGAATGTAAACAGTAGTTATAATGTAGATAACAAGCGTATATCTACTAAATTATCTTTTGAAGTAGGTGAAAAATTTTCCGCTAGAATTTTAGATTTAAAAAAATCTACGGGAGAGATACTTTTAAAACTTTTAGATGGATGGCAATTTTCTGCGGAAATAGAAAACCCAGTAGATTTTTTGCCAAATAAGCTTGTAAGACTAGAAGTACAAGGATTCGAAAATGGAAAGCTTAAGTTAAAAATTGTGAACTCCCAAGATGGAGAACAAGTCGGAGGCAAAGATTCTATAGATAGTTTTATTAGAGAATCCGGTGACCTTAATTTAAGTAGTGATGACTACCAGCTTGTAAAAAGCATGCTTAAGCACGAAATACCACTTACCAAAAGCAATATTTCTAATATAAAAACTACCCTGGATTTTATAGACAAAATAAAAAGTGAGCCTAATGAAGAAAATGAGTTTATAGATAAATATTTGGATAGTAGAGGCATATCCCCTGAAAGCACAGAAGGTAAATTTACCACTAGTACATTAAAAAATTTTTTTAGTCAACTAAAACAGATAAGTGGTGATGATTTGCTTACTTTCCTAGAAAACAATATGGAACTAAGTGAAGATAATATAAAAAGTTTTAACAATGTATTTAAAAAAGACGGAACCATATATAATGAAATAAAATTCTTGGGAGAAACTCTATCTGGACAGAAATCCACTAATGTACAGCCACAAAGCCAAGTTGAAGGTACAAAAGACAATCTAAAAGTTATTTCCGAAAAAGCCCAAACTGAAGTATATAGAAGTGAAAATAGTGACAGCAAAGCAGAAAACATAGCTACTAAGGACAATATTGCTTCTACACAGAGTGAAAAGGACACTGTTAGTAGGACAGGTACAGAAAGGGCTGGCGTAGAAAATGAAACTGTTTTAAATAGTGAGGGATTGGATGCAAATAAGTTAAATGAGATTTTAAATAAAATCAAAAATTCAGTAGGTGAAGAAAAAACTCAATCTCCAAATGTAGAACAATCATCTAATGTAAAGGAGGATATTTCCTCTAAAGGCATAGAACAGCAGACAAGTATAGATAAAGATATGTCTTCTAAAAATATAGAACAAAAAACAGGTACAGATAAGGGCATTTCTTCTAAGGATATAGAGAATTTAGAACAAAAGGATACCTCAAATACAGTTTCAAAGTTTTCTGAAAAGGAAGGAAGTAAAGTTGAAAGTCCTCACCATAATAATTTTATAAAGCAAAATGGTATGGATGACATTGTAAGCCAGATAAAAGAACAGATAAACATAAAGACTAGTGAGATGAAGGATATTATAAGAACAGTTTTAGATCAAAAAGGAGATGGCAAAAATCAACTTAGTGGAAATATTGTACAGGTGCTTAACAATAACATGAACGATTTCAAAGTATTCAATACTGTATCTAATTCATACTATTATATGGATGTTCCTATAAATTTAAATCAACAAGATTATCAATGTAAACTGATGATTAAGGATGATAGGCAAAAAGGGAAAAAAATAGATTCTACTAATGTAAAAATAGTAACTTCTGTAAGTACTGAAAATATGGGGACAGTAGATGCATATTTAAGCGTTAAAAACCGTAGCATGGATATAGATATCAAATGTAGTAAGGAATGGCTTAATTTATTCAAGAAAACTGAAAAAAGGGTACTGGAGAGCTTATCTGATATAGGGTATAATGTATATGTTAGATTTGATGAAAAGAAAGAAGAGATGAACATATCAACTTGTAGAGAATTTTTTCAGGATAGTGATATAGGTGTTATAAATACAAAGGCGTAACTTTAGGCATTTTTTTCAGATACCTTACTGATTATTATGAACTCATTACTGAACTCTTATTGAAGGGGAATATTATGGATAAGAAAAAGAAAGCAGCAGCTTTAAAATATGAATATAATTATGAAGCACCTATAGTTACTGCAGCAGGCATAGGTCAAATAGCAGATAATATACTGAATAAGGCAAAAGAGAGCGGTGTTCCTATAGTTTATGATAAAGAGCTTGCCAATCTTTTGAGTAATGTGGACATAGGGGATAATGTGCCTTTTGAGTTATACGATGCGGTAGCTAAAGTAATAGCTTATGTGATAGATATAGATAAAAATATAAGTAGAAGGTGATTATTTGGCTTTATTTGCAATATCAGATTTGCATTTGGACTTAACGGGCAGTAAGCCTATGGATGTTTTTGGAAACAACTGGGCTAATCATGATGAAAAAATTAAAAAAAATTGGAACAGTAAAATAACTAGTGAAGACAAGGTATTGATATCAGGAGATATATCTTGGTCCATGAATATGGAAGGAGGAGCTTGTGATTTAGAGTGGGTGCACCAACTTTCGGGAACAAAATTAATGATAAAGGGAAATCATGACTATTGGTGGAACAGTATTACTAAACTAAATAATATGTATGAAGACATGGGCTTTATACAGAATAATTTTTTTACCTATAAGGATTATGGAATATGCGGAACAAGGGGATGGAATTGTCCAGAAAGTGATAATTTTTCTGCTCATGATGAAAAAATATATAAAAGAGAACTTTTAAGAATGAAAAATTCTTTGGATTGTGCAGTAAAGTCAGGATATAAAAAATTTATAGTAATGATACATTATCCGCCTATAAGTGAGAAGTTCATGTCCTCGGGATTTACAGATATATTTAGGGAATATGGTGTAGAGAAAGTTATATATGGACATCTTCATGGAGAATCTTTGTCCAAGGCTATAACGGGAAATTTAAATGGAGTAGAGTACATACTAGCTTCTGCAGACTATATAAAATTTAATCCTATAAGAATAATGTAGAGTAAACTTAAAAATAAGCTTACTCTAAAAATGTATGGACAGGTTATTTGTGAAATTTAGAAAAAAGTCCATGTTTTTTGTTATCACTTGAGTCATCCGTAGGATTATTATCTTCAGTTTCAGTTATTACATCCTTTATAAGATCTTTCTGATCTCTAGCTAGATTTTTAATTTTTTGTGATGCTATATTAGAGGTCGTTACTTCACTAAACCAGGTTAAGGAGTCTTCTTCTCTACCTGTACGCCTCATAAGTTCTCCTATAAGATACATTGTAGTAAACTTGTCCATACCGTATATAGGAGAAGGCTCATTGTAATATGCATTTTGAAAATTTTCTAATGCCTGGTTTAGAAATTCCATTTCTTTTATTTCATCTTCCTTAAGTCTGTACATCCAGGCGATTTTTAAAGAATTCATTGCCTTTTTACTAGATCTAGCATTTATAATGTAATAATTTAAAAGAGATAACTTGTACCTTGTTATAGCTAAATCTATATCATATACCTCAGGATAATTCTTACTCTTCCACTTAGGAGAAATTTTTTCCCTAATTATGTTTGCATCATAATCACTCAGGTGTTCAAAGTCACTTTTCATAGCAGAATAACCACATTCATCACATACCCATACGTCATAAAAATAGGGATTTATAATAGAATATCTTATAAAAAAGTCAGAATCTTTTTTTAGTATTCTATAAGAAGATTTCTTAATAGCTCTAGCATTAAAATTATTATCACAAACAGGACATACTACTTTTTTGTTGTAAAGTAATAGTTTTTGCCTTTCTTCTTCACTTAAGCCATCATCTTCATTTAAATTTTCTAGACCCAAAGAGGTTTTTTTAGACATATCTGTAGCCACCTTCATTATGAATAATATATTTCTTATATTAATTATTAAGTTATAATATTATTATATCAAAAAAATTATTAAAATTATACTATTAAGTGTATAGGGAACATATATACTATATTGAATAATTTAAATTTTTGATATAATAATAATGTACCTATATAATTTGTTGGGGGTGATTTATGTGGCAATAGGGGAATGGAAAACATTCTTAATACCATATAGTCAAGCTGTTGAAGAGTTGAAAGTAAAATTTAAAAGTATAAGAAAAGAATATAGAAAAAGGAATGAATACTCACCAATAGAATTTGTTACTGGAAGAGTAAAAGAGATATCTAGCATATTAGAGAAAGCAAATAAGTTCAATATACCTCTTGACAGAATAGGTTATGAGATGGAAGATATAGCTGGTATTAGAGTTATGTGTCAGTTTGTAGATGATATAGAAAAGGTAGTTGAAATAATAAGAAATAGGAAAGACATGAGTATAATGTATGAAAAAGATTATGTATCTAATGTGAAGGAAAGTGGATATAGGAGCTACCATGTAATAATTAAATACCCTGTTAATATGGCAGAGGGTGAGAAAGAAATACTAGCTGAGTTTCAGATAAGGACTCTTGCCATGAATTTTTGGGCTACTATAGAGCACTCGCTGAACTACAAATATAAGCAGGATATACCTGGTGGAATAAAATTAAAACTTAAGAGTGCGGCAGATGCAGCTTTCCAGCTTGATCAACAGATGCTTGAGATCAAGGATGAAATAAAAGATGCTCAAAAGTTATTTGAAGTAAAGTCAAGCTTGGTTTCTGATATAATGAACAATATACTTACGATGTCTTCTATGGGAAAGTTAAGCGAATCAACTAGATATCAAGTGCAATTAAATAATTTAATTGAAGAGGGGGAAGTGTCTGAGCTTGTAAGCTTACTCCGTTCTACAGAAAAGTTACTTCAAATGTACAAATAGCTGTCATGTTACAATTCAGTTGCAGGTTTTAACTAAAACTAGCAACTGAAATTAGTAATGACAGCTATTTACATATTGTTATTTTGCTACTATATTTACAAGCCTGCCTTTTACCACTATAACTTTCTTTATATCTTTACCGTCTAAAAGAGATTTGATATGTTCATTAGAAAGAGATAACTCTTTTATCTGGTCTTCTTTCAAGTTCGTGGATACATTTATTTTAGCTTTGATTTTACCATTTATCTGAATGGCTATTTCTGCCTCGGCTCTTATAAGTGCATTGGGTTCGAAATCAGGCCATTTTTCATTAAATATGGAATAGCTTTTTCCTAGAGATTCCCATTGCTCTTCTGCAAAGTGAGGTGCAAAAGGTGCTATAATTTTTACAAAATCAATTACAGTATCTTTCAGCAGCGATATATTTTTATCTTTTTGCTGAATGTACTTCGAAAGTGCATTCGTAAATTCCATAATTCTAGCTACGGATGTATTAAATTGGAACTTATTAGCATCTTCTGATACAGATTTTATTGAATAGTTTCTTGTATAGTTCAATTCCTTTTCGGCATCATCCATAGAAGTTTTTCCGGTATCTTCATTTTCTATAATTTCCTTTATGGAAGCTATAGTTCTGTCAATTCTATCTACGAATCTGCTTATAGATTTGATTCCATCATCGCTCCAGGCCCCACCTTCACTATAGTCAAATCCAAACATCAAATACAGTCTAAATACATCAGAACCGTATTCTTCTATGCAGTCATCTGGGGATATAGTATTTCCTTTTGATTTACTCATTTTTTGACCATCAGGACCAAGTATTATACCCTGATGTCTAAGAGATAGGAAAGGTTCATCAAAGTCTAAGAATCCCATATCTCTGAGAGCTTTAGTAATAAATCGGGCATACAGAAGATGCATGCAAGCATGTTCAGGGCCGCCTACGTACATGTCTACTGGAAGCATTTTATCTATTTTAACTTTATCAAAAGGTTTTTTACTGTTTTTATTATCAACATATCTTAAGTAATACCAGGAAGAACATACAAATGTGTCTAAAGTATCAGCTTCTCTTTTTGCTGGACCTCCGCAGCAAGGGCATGTAGTATTCATGAATTCTTCTGATTTTAAAAGAGGAGACTTACCATCAGGAGAAAATTCTACATTATAAGGGAGTTCAACTGGCAGTTGATCTTCTGGTACAGGAACTATTCCACATTTTTCGCAATATACTACAGGAATAGGAGTTCCCCAATATCTTTGTCTTGAAATTAACCAGTCTCTTAGTCTGTAATTTACTTTTCCAGAGCCTAACCCCATACTTTCAAGTTTTTTAGTTACAGCTTCTTTGCCTTCTTTTGTAGTTAGACCATTGAATTCACCGCTATTTATCATTTTGCCATGTTCTACATAAGGTAAGGAATCTCCACCTTCTATAACTCTTTCAATAGGTAACTTATATTTTGTTGCAAATGCAAAGTCTCTTTCATCGTGGGCAGGAACTGCCATTACGGCACCAGTACCATAAGTATTTAGTACATAATCTCCTATCCATATAGGAACCTTTCTGCCATTTATAGGATTTATAGCATAAGAACCACTGAATACACCAGTTTTTTCTCTTGTAATTGATTGTCTCTCGATTTCACTTTGCTTCTTAGCTGATTCTTTATATTTTTCTACTTCATCTTTGTATTCTTCTTTGGTCAATTTATCAACTAAGGTATTTTCAGGTGATAAAACTACATAAGTAACACCAAATAAGGTATCAACTCTTGTAGTAAATACACTGAACTCAATATCGGAATCTGCTACCTTAAAAGTTACATTTGTACCGGTGGATTTACCTATCCAATGTCTTTGCATAGCCTTTGTTTTTTCTGGCCAATCCAGCTTATCTAAGCACTGAAGAAGTTCTTCTGAATAATCTGTAATCTTGAAGAACCATTGAGTTAAATCCTTTTTAGTTGCCTCGGTGCCACATCTTTCACAAAATCCATCTTGTACCTGCTCATTTGCAAGTACTGTTTTACAGCTAGGGCACCAGTTTACAGGGGCATTTTTTCTATAAGCTAAACCATGTTTATATAATTGTAAAAATAACCACTGATTCCATTTATAATATTCAGGATGACAGGTAATTACTTCATTTTCCCAATTGAACATTGCACCCATAGATTTAAGTTGTTTTTCCATAGTAGCTATATTTTTTTCGGTTGAGTCACTTGGGTGTATTCCAGTTTTAATAGCATAGTTTTCTGCAGGAAGACCAAAAGAATCAAAACCCATAGGTTGGAACACATTATATCCTTGCATTTTTTTAAGTCTTGCCCAGGAATCTACAGGAGCATAGTTAAACCAGTGTCCTGCATGAAGTTTACTACCTGAAGGGTAGGAGAACATCTCCAGTACATATAATTTTTTATCTAAATTGTTATCGTCAAATTTATAAAGTGATGTTTCTTCCCATTTTGTTTGCCATTTTTTATCAGTTTCGATACTGTACATAATATCTTCTCCTTTATTTGTAATTTAATATAGCTTTTACGCTTTTGTAAGCTAAAGAAGTCTAGTAAAATTGTGGTGTTTATTTGTTGCTAGAATATAAAAAAATCTCTCATCTCTTAAAATCAAGAGACGAAAGATTTAACTTCCGCGGTACCACTCTAATTAAACCTATAAACTGGTTTCACTCAAAAAATAACGGTTCGTGCCGTATCTGATTTTCTTCAGATAAGCTCCTAAGGTGAGTTCGCATTCTGTTCACACTGTTTTTCACCTAACAACAGCTCTCTTTAGTGATATAAATACTACTGTTCCTTTTTCAAAGCTAAATATTAGTTTATTTCTCATTTTATAATATTAAACAGTTTTCTGTCAAGAATTTATTCTTAAATTTTATTTTAAAAAAGAACTCCTAAAATAAAGAGTTCTCTTTTGGCTGCCCATGCTGGACTCGAACCAACACATACCTGTTCCAGAGACAGGTGCCTTACCATTTGGCGAATGGGCACTGTTATGTAAATCTCAACAATAAACATTATATCACCATAAATTCATATGTCAATAGTTTATTATTAAATACAATACTATTTTATTATTTTTAAGATATATCTGTTAACATAATTTATAAATAAGGTTAATAAATAGTCATATATTAGAAAAGCTATTTGTGCACCTAATACAATTAAATAAGGACTTATTTTTATTTTTAAAAGACCGGGGAAAAATAGACTGTAAAGTAGAAATAGCACTAATAAACATATATTAAAAAAAGCAAGTTTTAGTATAATTTCAAGAGGTAATTTCCTGAGCTTCTCAACAAAATATTTTATTAATCCATAGAGACCAAAAAATACTATGTAGGAAAGCACTGTAATTTTAAAACCACATATTAAAAGCGATAGTAAGGAAGTAGCTGTATAAATAGTAATGGCATTTTTGTAACTTGTAACGAGCACGGATAATGGTATGATAAAAGAAGCCAAAGCCAGAAGAAAAGCCTTATTTACTGGCACTATGCCACTTAAGTATATTAAAATGACTCCTAAGGTAGTTAAAAAACCTCCTTTAGTTATATTGGAGGTTTTATTTTGAGCTTTTGTCATTGATATCCACCTCTTTTTTAGATTGATAGTTTTAGCAATTTCCACCTCCACATAAGCAGTCTAAACAATATAATGTAGCACAGATGTTGCATATGTCAGGATCCCTTCTCCTGTTGTCGTAATAAGGTTGTCTATAGGAATTATTCATACCTCTTAACTTGTTTAATGCCTCTTGATATTTAAAATTATTTGGATCAAGACTGCAGGCGGTGCTTAAATTAGTACTAGCCTGGTCATACCAGCCCTTTCTAGTATTTAAAATCCCCATGAGGTAGTGCCATTCTGCATCTCTTGTGTTTATTCCCATAAGTTTTGATTCTGCACTGCTTAAATTCCCATTATAAATATCATTTTCTATAGACTGATATGTGCTAGAATTGCTGCCAGTATAGGTATTACCACTTCCATTATTATATGTATTTGTCCCTTCATTTTTCATCAAATAGTCGTAGGCTTCATTTATGTCTCTCATTTTATCCTCGGCTAAATCCTTAAGTGGATTGTTACCATACTGATCAGGATGATATTTCTTAGCTAAGGTTCTATAAGCCTTTTTTATTTCATCTTTTGAAGCATTTTCATTTATTTCAAGTACTTCATATGGATTTTTCATCTTTGTAAACACCCCTTTTAAAAACTTTATCCATCTTATCTAAAAGTCCATATTGTAATATATTGTGTAGTAATTCTTTATTCTTTTTTATAGGAAGTTTTTCAAAAGTATTCATGCACTGTGCAGCACAAGTACCTAAAATGAAATCAATTCTACCTTCTATTTCTTTAGAAAATCTTTCATAGCTTAAATTTTCCACATTAAAACATTTATTTAAAACATTAAATTTTCCCTTCAACATATCATCATGTAAGTCATCTAAAGCATCTATAATATATATCCATTTACCAAGGTTATATCCAAGAAAATACAGTTCCTCTTTAAATTCTTCATACTTAAAAGAACTTAATATAAATCCAGTAAGGTGTGCAAAAGGATGAGATATCATATCTATGGATTTATTATTAGTTTTCTTTTCAAGTTCATAAAGATTACTCAAATTTTCTTTTATATGTATGAAAACTTTTTTATAATTTTCATCTGTTTTGTTAAAGTATGTTTTGAGACAAATCGAAAATATCTTGCTTTTCAAAGAATGGTCGTCGACTGTGTCATCTAAAAGTTTGAAATAACTTAGGTATATATTGCAAAAAGCTGCATATTTCAGAGAATCATTGTCCTTTAAAAAAATTTTTTCTTGCAGAGGATGAAGGATACATCTTTTTTTTATATAAGTTTGTTCACCAGTTCCTAAAGAGTCTAAAAGCAACGCAAGAAAAGTCATGTCATAATTTAGAGAGATCCTGGGAACATTCCCAATGTTATATTTTATAGACCTGCATAATCCGCAATAATAAGCTTTAAATTTTTCATAATCTTTTATTTTAAGCTCCATTTTGTATGGAGTTACATAACCAAACATAGATTCTCCTATTTTTCATTTAATATTTCATATATGGTTTTGGAGGTAGTATCTTTTATGGAATATCCAAGCAACTCTACCAGTTCATTTAATTCACCATCACTTTTAGTTTCTATTTCTATATAAGGGAAAGGACAGAAGGATGTATCATTTATGTCTATTTCAATTAAGCTGTTTTTATATCTGTAACTTTCCCGGTACTTTTTTATGGCTTGAAGTAAGTTTAGTCCAAGTGATCTAAATATTTTTTTACCTGCTTCTGCATCAAGTATTTCAGTTTCATTTTCTTCCATTACTTTATATTTTTCTTGACTTAAAAGTTTTTTAGTAGTCATGTAAAAATGATTTGAATTGTGGAGTAGATCTTCTACAACTCTTATTCTAGCATAACCTTTATTTTTTATGAGACGTCCATCTTTAAAGTCATATATATAATTTGTTTGATTTTCCATTTTAACATTTATAGCTTTCATCTGTTTTAGTTTTAATCTTATATGATCAGGATCTATTTTTATTATTCTTGTTTCGCATTCTTCCAAAGAATTCACTCCCTATGAAAAACTATTGTTATTTTGAATTATACCATAAAAGTTAATATCTAAAGGTTAAATTAATAAAAATTTAATAAGAGGCTTCCTTAAACCTAATAAGGAAGCCTCTTATTTTTTATTTTAAGGAATTTGCAGAACCAAGAACATTATCTATTTTGTATTCTACTACTTTTTGTATTTCATCTCTTCCTGCACCTAAGTATTTTCTTGGATCGAAAACTTCTGGTTTATCTCCAAAAGTTTTTCTCACAGCAGCAGTCATAGCTAATCTCAAGTCAGTATCCATGTTTATTTTACATACAGCCATTGAAGAAGCTTTTCTAAGCATATCTATTGGTATTCCTTTAGCACCAGCTAAATTTCCTCCATACTTATTGCAAGTTGCTACTGCTTCTTGATCTACAGCTGAAGCACCATGAAGTACTATAGGAAAGTTTGGAAGTTTTTCCTGAACTTTTTCAAGTATGTCAAATCTTAATTTAGGTTTGAAGTTTGGTGGAAATTTGAATGCACCATGAGAAGTACCTATAGCTATAGCTAAGGAATCTATACCAGTTCTGTTTACAAAGTCTTCTGCTTGATCCGGATCCGTATATATATGTTCTGCCGCAGATACATCATCTTCTACTCCAGCAAGTACACCAAGCTCTGCTTCCACTACTACTCCGTGGTCATGAGCATATTTTGCAACTTCCTGAGTTTTTGCTACATTTTCTTCATAATCAAAATGTGAGCCATCAAACATTACTGAAGTAAAACCATTTTCTACACACAGCTTTACAGTTTCAAAATCAGGACCATGATCTAAGTGAAGTGCAAGGTCAATACCTGTTTCTTCTATTGCAGCATCTACCATGGCTTTTAAATATTTAGGACCTGCATACTTTATTGCACCTGCTGAACATTGTAAAATAACAGCAGAATTTTTAGCCTTTGCTCCATTAACTACACCTTGAATTATCTCCATATTATTAATATTAAAAGCGCCTATTGAATATTTTCCTTCATAAGCTTTTTTGAACATGTTTTTAGTAGTAACTAATGCCATTATTATTCCACCTTCCAATATAATATTTTATAGCTATAATATAGGGTTTCTAAGTGAAAGCTAGATATATACACATGGGTATATTATAAGCAATTCAATTTATTCTTATGTTTTATTAATATAAGAATAAAAAATTTTTACATATAAATCTATAGGTTTAAATTATGAACCCTATATAAAGTTTTTAAAGTTATGGACAAACTTATTTTTCGAACATTTTTACAATATTCGCTAGTTAAGCCTAAAGGTACTAAACGTACAATTACAGTATATCAGAAGTAAATAGTTTTTACCATAAATACAATATCGAATATATGGAATTTAAATAGAAAATTGCATTTAAAATAGATTTTGGATGTTTAGTTGCTCCATTTTCAGTATGTGATGCAGCAAATTTTTTATCACATTTATAGAGGCTAGGGATTCTTCCCCATTTCTATATGTTATATGCTGTGCTAGTTTCCATAGCTCTCCATTTATATTGTCTATTTCGTTATGATTTGAAAAAATTGATACCTTTGGTGAATATTTTTCCCACTGAATCATGAAATTCTCATAATTTTTACGGGCTTCATTCCAGGAATCTGATTCAATGGATTTTTCTATTTTTATGTTCGAACTTTCTAATTTACTACATATTGTATTTAAATATTGTATTGAAAATAGTATAGATAACATCATCAATATGAATATGGTAAAAGATGTTATAGAACTTTTCATTTAATCACATCCTGTGTATTTTTTTCTTTTAGTTGGTAATAAAATTTTCCTTTTGAATCTAGTAAAGCTACTAATATGTTTTTTGTAGAAACTATGCTGTTTTTCTTCATCATTTGTTTGAGCCAAGCTTCATCTTTTTTTGCTATAATCAAGTTTTTGAAGTTTATTTTACCATCCATTATGAGTGTTATGGGCAGTACATCTTGAGAAGGTTTTATTTTTAAATCTGTTTTAGTTACAGGGGTGAGTTCGGTTTTAGGTATAACAGAAAGTTGGCCACTAGTCTCAAGTATGGCATATTCTACGTCGGATAAATTGTAATATCCCTGCATTCTCAGTTCTTCCATTAAATCATTTATATTGAACTTTTCATCTTTTAATTTTTTTAAGTCCAGCTTTCCCTTATCAATTAATATGGTTGGTTTTCCACTAAAAAACAATCTTATTTTTTCACTCTTAAGCTGGAGCAGCGCTAAAAGAGTTTGCAAAGTCAAAAGAGTTATTATTGGAATTATACCGTGAATTATAGAAATTCTGGTATCTTGCATTGGAAGAGAAGCCAATTCAGATATCATTATTGCTACAGCTAATTCAAAAGGTTCCATTTCACCTATCTGCTTTTTTCCCATAAGCCTCATGGATATTACAACTAGCAAATATAAGATAATAGTTCTAAAAAGTACTATGAACATAAAATACCACCCTTCAAGTCACAAATTATATATTGAAAATATATATCTATTTATATATTTACATTAATACAAAAAAATATAAGTAAAAACGAGAACATTTTAGAGTAAATATGAAGTATAATGATAGTAACACTTAATTTAGTAAGATATTTAAGTCAAAGGGGATGAATTATATGGGGAAGGTAAGTACTAAATTGACGTATAAAGATATTTGTGAAATACAAGAGAAAGATAGAAAAGATATATTAAATCTTAAAGTTGGTCAGAAAGATATATTGGTTAAAAAGGGAACCAGTTTGTATAAAATATTTAAGGACAATTATCCTGTACAGGATATACCTGTGGTACTTGCAAAAGTCAACGAAGAGTATTTTGAACTTACTAATTCATTGGAAAAATCCGGGACTTTTAAGATAGTAGATATAAGGGACAAGTTAGGAAACAAAACCTATGCAAGAACACTTCAATTTGTTCTTATTAAAGCTGTATATGATTTATTTAAGGGGGCAAAAGTTACTATAGAGCATTCTCTAAGTAAAGGTATATTTGGAGAAATTCATAAAGATACTCCCCTTTGTGAAGAAGATATAAAAAAGATAAAAAAGAAAATGGAAGAGATAATAAAACAGGATATACCTATAAAAAAAGTAGGGATGACTAAGGAACGTGCAATAGAAATTTTTAGAAACTATGGTATGGAAGACAAAGTAAGACTTCTAAATTATGTAAATACAGATGAAGTAAAATTATATGAATTAGATGGTAGATACGACTATTTTTATGGCTCTATGGCATTTTCTACTGGAGTATTGAAAGTGTTTGATTTAATGTATTATGAGCCAGGATTTATACTAAGGCATCCTGTGGAATCTGATCCTTATAATCTGCCTAAATTTGTAGAATATAAAAAATTAAGTAAGATATTTTATGAAACTGAAAAATGGGGAAATATACTTGAAGTAGGAGATGTAGGATCCTTAAATCATAAAGTTGAAAATAAAGAAATTGCATACATGATAAGGGTAGCTGAGGCACTTCATGAAAAGAAAATTGCCTATATATCTGATATGATAAGCGAAAGAAAAAATGTAAAAGTTGTGTTGATTGCTGGACCAAGTTCTTCTGGAAAAACTACTTTTTCAAAAAGACTTTCAATACAGTTAAGAGTCAATGGAATAATACCGATTCCAATTTCACTGGATGATTACTTTGTGGATAGGGATCATACTCCCAAAGATGAAAATGGAAATTATGATTTTGAATCTATATATGCCCTTGATTTAAAACTTTTTAATGATGATCTAGAAGCACTTATGAGGGGAGAAGAAATTGAAGTACCTACCTTTGATTTTAAAACAGGATGTAGAAAATGGGTTGGTAATAAGTTGAGACTGCCAGAAAAAGGGGTAATTGTAATTGAAGGAATACATGGATTGAACGAACTTCTTACTTCTGCTATTTCAAAAGAAAATAAATTTAAAATATATATAAGTGCTCTTACTCAATTAAACTTGGATAATCACAATAGAATAGCTACTACTGATGTTAGAATTATAAGGAGAATAGTTAGAGATTCTCTTTTTAGAGGCTATAGTGCGGAAGATACTTTAAAGATGTGGCCTTCTATAAAAAATGGGGAAGAAAAAAATATATTTGTATTTCAGGAAAATGCAGATGTTATGTTTAATTCTACGTTAGTGTACGAGCTATGTGTGCTAAAGGATTATGCACTTAAAGAATTGGACGATATAAATAACTCTAGTCCTGTATATTATGAAGCATTGAGGCTTAAAAGTTTCCTCCATTTCTTTAAATCAGTGGATGTTAATTTTGTCCCTGATAACTCCATTTTGAGAGAATTTATAGGGGGAAGTTGTTTCTATAGTTGATAATTGTTGTGGCATAAACAGAGTTCTTGGCATCAGGTTGAGTTTTTTGACTCAATCTGATGCTTAGAAATCGTTATCCAGGCGCGTAGCAGTGCTTATGCCCCACTTCGATAGAAGATGGGGTGTTAGCAATGGTAGCGATCGGATAAATAACTTTACTTTATGAGGTGAAAAAATGGATGAATCAGAACTTAGAAATCTGTTAGAAAATATTAAAAACAACAAAATAGGGGTTGAAGAAGGAATTGAAAAACTGAAGGATCTTCCATTTAAGGATTTAGGATATGCTGTGGTAGACAACCATAGGGAGATACGGGTTGGGTACCCTGAAGTAATATATTGTGAAGGTAAAACTGTAGATCAGGTAAAGGGAATTGTTGAGTTTATGCTTACCAAGGATAATAATATATTGGGAACTAGGGCTAGCAAAGAAATGTATAAAGCTGTAAAAGAAATTTGTCCTTATGCAAAGTATAATGAATCAGGGAGAACTATAACTATAGTAAAAAACTCTAAAGAGAAGACAGAATCATATATAGCTATAGTTACAGCAGGAACATCAGATATACCTGTAGCAGAAGAGGCTTTTGAAACTGCTAATATTTTTGGAAATAAAGTAGAAAAGATTTTTGATGTAGGTGTAGCGGGAATACACAGGATGTTTAATAAATTAGATATTATAAGAAAAGCTAAAGTAATCATAGTAATTGCAGGTATGGAAGGTGCACTTGCTAGCGTCATAGGAGGTCTTGTTGATAAACCTGTTATTGCAGTACCTACAAGTGTAGGATATGGAGCAAGTTTTGGAGGAATAGCTGCTCTTCTTTCAATGCTTAACAGTTGTGCCAGCGGAGTAAGTGTAGTAAATATTGATAATGGATTTGGGGCAGGGTATATGGCTAGTATTATAAACAAGCTTTAGGGATTGTTTTGTTATATTTTGTGGATGTAAGTTAAAAATGGTATGTTGTACTAAGAAGATAGTATAACATACCATTTTTAGTTAACTATTTATTTCAAATACCTTATCTAATCGTGTCATATTAAAAATTTTCATAACATCTGCATTTCTAACTGAATAAAGCTTAAAGCTCCCGTTCATGTTCTTACACTTTTTATAAATTGAGACTAAAACTCCAAGTCCAGTACTATCAATAAAGGTACATTTACTAAAATCTAATGAAAAGTTTTTTTCACCTTTATCTATTAGAGAATTAAGTTTTTGTCTAAGATCATCTGCTTCATCAACAGCAAAGTTTTCTGGTATTTCAATATTTAAATCCTTCATTTTAAATCACCTCAGATTGTAAATTTTTCTACAAGATTGTTTAAGGATACGGCTAATGCACTAGACTCCTCAGCACTAGCTGCCACATTTTCAATTGCTGAATTTTGTTCTTCGGCAGATGCGGCAACTTCTTCACTGCTAGCTGCAGTGTTTTCAGTAATAGTGGCAACTGTATTAATAAGATTTACTATTTTATCAGAAGTAGCAACTTCATCTTTTGTAACATCTACTATTTCATTTACGTTGTTTGATATTTGATTTACGGCGTCTATGATACTTACAAAAGATTTATCGGCATCTTTTGCTATTACTACACCAGATTCAACTGCGTCTTTGCTGGAATTCATGTTTTTTACAGCTTTGGATATTTCATTTACCATTTCGCTTACCAATGAAGATATTTCATTTGCGCCAGTGTTAGTTTCTTCTGAAAGTTTACGAACTTCTTCTGCCACCACGGTAAAGCCTTTACCGTGTTCTCCAGCTCTTGCTGCTTCAATAGCTGCGTTTAGCGCTAGCAAGTTAGTTTGAGATGAAATACTGTTTATAGTATCAATAATTCCACTTACTTTTTTAGAAAGCTCCTGTAGGACTTTTAAAGTAGTTTCTGTTGCAGTTGATGATTTACGGATATTTTCAATAGCATCAACTGTATTTTCAATTTTATTTCTTCCTTCTTCTGCAGTGTCCATGGTATGTTTGGAATTCTTTTTAGCTGTGAGTGCTCTATTTTGGGATATTTGAACCAAGCTTGACAGTTGAACCAAAACTTCTGATACTTCTACAATAGAGCTATTCTGAGTTTCAGCATCTTGTGCAACTTTTTCTATAGTGCCAGTCATTTGTTCTGTTGTAGAACTTATTTCCTCATTAGAAGAGGCTAGTTCTTCTGAAGAAGCAGCCAAATTTTCTGATGCATCTCTGACATTATGTATTGTATTATGCTGATGTTCAATCATTTTATTAAAGTATTCACCTAATGTCTGCAATTCGTCTTCTGTGCTTATTTTAGACCTTACAGTTAAGTTACCCTCACCAGCTTTGGTCATTAAACTTTCCAATTCCTTAATTGGATTTATTATATCTCTCATAGAAAATCTATAGGATAAAAATATTGTAATAAGTAAAGCTAATATAGCTATTATAATTGTAAAGTTTCTAATACTTGAAGCAGGAGACATATATGTACTGCAGTCAGCTTCTACTGCTATAATCCAATTATTATTGCAAATAAATTTTCCAAACTTACGTGATCCATTATAGCTATAGTATCCTTCGGAAGTTCCACTTGATTTAGCTTCATTTATCAAAGATTTTAATTGGTTGTTAGTGCTATTTAAAATATTCTCTTTAAATACCTTATCTGTTTTAGGATGGGAGATAATAAGTCCATCTTTATTAATCATATATGCATATCCAAAGTTACCTAATTTGATGTTAGATACTCCTTTAAAAGGTATTATTCCGATTAATGTACCTACAATTTTATTGTCAATTTTTAAAGGGTGTGCAATTCCTATTACAGGTTTACCTGTAACTTTTGATATTAAAACAGTTTTTTTATTAGTGTTTTTAGAGCCTTCTAAGGCGTCTTTGACGTAGTCTCTGTCACTATAGTCAACGTTATAATTTTCACTTGAGTCGCTAATAATTCCTTTAGCTGATGTATTTGTGATAACTAGACTTTCTATTACACTACTGTTTTCTTTTTGTATTTTTTGTAGATAAGTATAGACTTCATTATTGTAAGTGGTATCGCCTGAAGCAATTTTTGCCATACGCTCATCAGAACTTAAAATTTTAATATACTCGTCTACTGAATCTATTTTTTCATTTATAGATTGTACTGTTTGATTTGAAGTACTTTCTAATTGGTTTTTAACTGTATTTTGTAATAAACTAGAAGTCCTAATATAAGAGAAAGTTCCTAAAATAATAAGAGGAACAGTTATAAATACAAAGAACATTAAACCTAATTTATTTTTTAAACTTTTTTTCATTAAAATACCTCCAAACTTTTATACTCTTGTTTAGTCGCCAAAACTCCCATCTTCGATAAAAATGGGAGATAAGTAAATTTTGTACTTGGATAAGTTTTTTCAAATAATTATTAATGATAAATATTATTGTTATTTCCTAGCTAGCCAAGGATTTTTCTATAATTAGGGTATTTTGTTTTAATTCTATATGATCTGAAAGATTTTTAATGAGAAATAATCCTCTTCCTTCATCTTCTAGTATATTTTCATTATCTAATTGTTTGTTAATTATTGTATCTTTAAATCCAGTACCACAATCCTTAATTTCAAATTGAACATTTGAATCATCATATACATATTTTAAATAAATAGGTTTGTCCATGCTCATATTATTACCATGCTTAAAGGCATTGGTTAAAGCTTCTGTAAGTATTAGCTTAATATCAAAATTATACTTTGAAGCATTTAACTCAGCAGTGATTTTATCGATAATCTGTTTGTGCTTGGACAAACCATATAGAATAAATTCATTACTTTTCATATCTAATCCCCCAAAATCATTTTATTTCCAAAGCTATTATTGTGCTGTCATCTTTTAATGCTCCGGTTTCATTGATTATGTTATTTAATTTAGCTTTCAAGTAAGTTATAAATTCAGTTAATGTGTGTGATTTAAGATAATTTTTTCTAATTTCATTATCATTAAATATGAAGTCCAACCCATCCGTAGGAAAATAAAATCTATCACCTTCTTTAAAGAAAATCACATTTTCATCAAATACTGCATTTTGAAACATACCTAGAAAAGGACCCCTAACTATGAATTCTTGTGGATTACAGTTGCTTTTTTGAAACATAAACTGGCTTATCCCAGCACCTGCTACTCTTGCTTCATTTTTCTTAAAATCTAAACTAAAACAGCAAGCAGCGATGCAGTGGTTATCACTTAAATAGTCAGCAATTTTTTTATTTAAAATTTTAACTATTTCAAGTGGATCACGGCTTATTAAAATTGCTTCACGAAATAAAACAAAAAATGCTAGTACATTAAGAGCTGCTGTAATTCCTTTGCCACTAACATCTCCAATTATTCCAAGAACTAAATCTTCATTTACTTTGTACAGCCTAAAAAAGTCTCCACTTACTGTTTTAGCAGGCATGTACAGGCTTTCTAATTTAAGTTTTTCAGGTATAGGAGATGTGTCTTCGATGTATTTTCTTTGAAGCTTAGAGGCTTCGTTTAGTCTCCTTTTCATATCAGAAATATTTCTAATTATTGCTTGAATCGCAGGACTGCCTTTATACATTAAATAACTTGCTGATATTTCTACATCTATTAGGGTATTACTATAGCGAATAATTTTATAGTCATATATGGATTTAGATTTTTTACCTTCTAATATCTGTTTCGCTCTTTTATGGGCGATTTTTATAAATTCCTTTGATATATATTTATAAATATTTTCTCCAATGATTTTATCATAGTCTGTACCTACTAAATTACAGGCCTTGTGATTCGCCAGTACAATTTTACTATCTACTGTTATAATGATTGCTTCTGGTGAAAGATTAATAATTTTGCGGTATCTTTCTTCACTTTCTCTAATTGTATTTGCTAATATTTTTTTCTTGGTAATATCTTTTTGCTGTTCTACAACAAATGCCACTTTTCCCAAATTGTCCATAACAGGATTATAAGTGCAATCCATAAATTTGTTATGCTCTGGAAAATACTTTTCTATTCTTATTAGTTTTTTAGTTCTAAGGGCTTCTTCTACACCGCAGTTTTTGCAGTTTTCTTTCATATTTAAAATTTCAAAACACTTTTTACCTTTAACTTCATCTTTAGTTTTTTTATAAAACTTACACCCAGCTTCATTAAAAAATAGAATCCTACCATTGGAGTCAAACACCTTTATAATATCAGTAATACCTTTTAAGACTCCTTCTAGAATCCATAAGTTATAATTTTCTTTATTTGCTTTATGTTTAGTAAAGCATTTTAAACTATCTAGGTAAAGTGTTTCTTTGTGATAAAGTTCACTTTCTCCTGATTTATAGTTCAAAGTATACCACCTCTGTACACACTAAATAATAAAAATAATTTTTCAAAATTATGGTACTGAATACTACCAATATAAATAATATACTCTAATGATACAATAATTATATGTTTTTTTAAAGCCATATTGTATTTAATTTCACTAATAAGAATTAAATGAATATGTTTACATTAAATTCAATACCATTAAATTTATATATGTAAGAGTAAAATTAATGCACTAATTATAAATTTTTATAATTAGTGCATTAATTTTATTAAATAATAATATAGTATACTATAGGCTTTCTAAGTGGAGGTTGGATTTCATATAGATCCAATTATTTTTAAACTGCGAAGGTTGAGTTAATAGTTAAAGACCAAAATGAATGAGGTTTTTCTTCACCATGTTGCGAAAATCTTAAATTTGAGGCAGGGTGATAAATATTGTCCCATAGAAAAATAATTGAAGATTATTATTGTGATGTAAATAATTTAGCAGAGCTATTATCTAAATTAACTAATTCCTATAGACTACTAATAGGTGGAGCTGGAGAATTAAATTCTATAGCAGGAGTGCATAAAGGTGAAGTTAAAGATTCCTTAAAGAGAGTATATAAGCTTGGAAATGTAATTGATAAAGTTGTGGATACATTAAAAGATTCTACTGAAGTATACTCAGAATACTGTAAAATTACTACTGAAGTTATAAAAGCAAAAATGCAAATTAAATACGTGGAAACAGAAATAGATGAAGAATTGTTTCTAAATAATTTAGACGATATGGATGAGGATGATGATACAAAAGGAGATTAAGTAAAACACATTTTTACTTAATCTCTTTTATAAAATGTAGTTATTTACTAAAATTAGAACTTCTTAAACCTATATTTACAAATCATAAGGTAAGAAAGTATTACGATAAGTAAAATGGTAAGTTCTGCAGGAACAGGATGTCTAAATGTAATTAAACAATATAAAGCCATAAACATACCTGCAAAAGTTATTGGAATACCAAAAAATTGTCCATCAAAATCAGTAATATTAAATCTTGCCAGTCTATATGCTCCACATATTGGTAACAATAATACTAACATATAACCTAATAATCCAAAAGTAGAAAAATTATATATATTAAATGTAAGAACTGATGGGGCAACTCCAAAAGAAACTAAATCTGCAAGAGAATCCAGTTGTTTACCTAATTCACTGGACACTTTTAAAAACCTAGCAACTCTTCCATCATATCTATCAGCTAAACATGCAAGTAGTATAAATATACCGGCCCATAAATAATTTTCCTGAAAGGACATCATTAGAGACATTATACCACAACTAAGATTAGCAAACGTAAACGCATTAGGCACTGAACTTCTAGCTATTTTAGCCACTGTGACCACTCCTTAAAAATAACAAAATTAAATTATATTCCCTCAACTTATTAAAAAGTATATAATTGCGTAAGTTAATTATACCTCATTTTATGAAAATAGTTAAGTACATAGTCTGTGTCTTTTCTATGACAAACTTGTAAATTTTTTGTTAAAAACATACAAGAAACTTCAATTCACAACTAAAATCATTTTGGAAAAGCCTTTAATGTAATAAATAGGTCATATATTTTCTATTGAATATTTATCAAAAATATGTAAATATTACATGTATAAGTTATAATACTAAAAACTATATACAGAATTTACTCTTTATTTTATTATATATTTAGTAATTTAATTTGTATTTTAAAATTAAAAAAAGGATAGTTGTGGATTTATGAGAAATAGTAAAGAAAGTATTTTTAAGTGTTTGATAGTATTTTTTTTGGTTTTTACTATCATATTTATTCTATACAAATATAAAGGAAGTTTATATAGGATAAGTATGGATAGTATCAGAAGCTATATACAAAGCTATGGGAAATTTTCAGATATTATTTTTATTTTAATTTATACTATAAGACCTGTAGTGATTATATTGCCTGCATCTCTTATGTCAATAATTGCGGGGAGCATATTTAATTCATATATGGCTCTTTTGCTCAGTATGATTGGCTGCTTTGGATCAGCTACACTAGCTTTCTTTTTATCTAGATTTTTAGGTAGATCTTTTGTAAATAAGATTCTTAAAGGGAAGGCTTTAACATTAAATGACAATATAGAAAAGTATGGATTTAGGATTATGACTGCAATGAGATTAAGTTTTGTATTCCCCTATGATCCACTTAGTTATGCTGCAGGACTTACAAAAATTAAATATAGAGATTTTATTTTTGGAACTTTAGTAGGAATTTTACCTGAAATGGTGACTTATTCCTTAATAGGAGGAAATTTGACAAAGCCGTTTTCATTTAAGTTCATATTGCCCATAATAGTTTTATTTATTATAGCATGTATTTCTATATACATGCATAAAAAAAAGTCTAAAGATACCAATAATTTATAAGTAACATAATCTTTAGATTAGGACATAATAAATATGAAATTAAATTTAAGGCATTTGAAAGAAAATAGGCTAGCATACTGACTAGTAGATATTTCTTTGAAAATGACTAAAGGGGTGTTTGAAATGAAAGTTAAAGATATAATGACTAAATCTGTAATAAGTTTAAATGATGACGATACTGTGGAAAAAGCAGCACAAATTATGCAGCAAAATAATATAGGAGCTGTTCCAGTTTGTAAAAATGGAAAAGTTATAGGAATTGTGACAGATAGGGATATAGCTATAAGATCAGCATCCCAGAGTGGAGGTACTGAATCCAAATTTGTAAGAGATATTATGTCGGCAAATCCTGTAACTGGATCACCTGATATGAATTTGGAGGATGCATCCAGAATAATGAGTGATAAGCAAATAAGAAGATTACCTATTGTTGAAAATAAAAATGTAGTTGGAATGGTATCTTTAGGAGATTTAGCAGTAAATCCTAAATCAAATACTCAGGCAGGAGATGCTTTGAGTAGTATATCGGAAAATAACTACTCAGCATTTTAGAATTTAATAATTTGTAAATAAATCCACAAGATTTACAAGTAATCTTGTGGATTTATTACTTTAGGTGATATAATATCAGGTGACATATTTAAATAAAGAATCTAGGTTTGTAATTTATATAATTAGAGGAGTTTAACATGAATAAAGTGAAATTTATTTATAATCCATATTCAGGAGAAAATACAATAATATCAAATATAGATAAAGTTATTATGATACATCAAAAATATGGTTATGAAATAGTTCCTTTTAGAATAAGTTTTGAATTTGACATAAAAAAGGCATTTGAAGATATAGATGAAACTTACAAATACATACTGATAGCTGGAGGGGATGGAACAGTAGACAATGTTGTAAACTGTATGAAGAGGTTAAATATAGATATGCCTATAGCCATACTTCCGGTAGGAACTGCCAATGATTTTGCTAAATTTATAGGAATGCCGCAAAATATTAAAAAGGCCTGCCAACAGATAGTAAACAGTGTTCCTAAAAAATTAGATTTAGGAAAGGTAAATGACAAATATTTCATAAATGTTGCTAGTACGGGACTGTTTACGGATGTATCTCAAAAAACAGATGTAAATTTAAAAAATACTATGGGAAAGTTAGCATATTATGTTAAAGGATTAGAGCAACTTCCAAATTTAAGAAAAATTAAGGTAAAAGTTAAGTCTGAGAATGCAATTTTTGATGGGGACATGTACCTTATGCTCATATTTAATGGACAGATGGCAGGAAACTTTAAGTTTGCATATAAAGCTCAAATTCAAGATGGACTTTTAGATGTAATTATAATAAAAGCAGGAATGATAAAGGATATTATATCACTATTTATAAAAATGCTAAGAGGAGATCACTTGGAAGATACTTCTGGACTTATATACTTTAAATCAAATAAAATAGAAGTGTATTGTGATGAAGATATAGTCACTGATATAGATGGTGAAAGGGGACCGGATTTTCCACTTGTTATAGAGTGTATTAAAGGTGGAATAGAAGTTTTAGGATTAAAAGATGAGATAAAGTTATAAATTTATTTAAAATAGTAATATAAGATAAGCGATATTAATAAATATAATTAGAATACTATTAATAAAGAAGGAGAATATATGGCATTCTACGTTTATGTTTTTTTATTGCTTATCATGCTTATAATGCTCTTCAGAGGAGCTATTTTAATTAGATTTTTATCGGATAAAATAAAAGTTGTAGCTTTTATTATTATAGGGGCTATGTTGTTAAGGTACACTTCTATTTTTATTATGTACTTTTCCAGCAGTATGAAATATTTATATTTGCTGAAAGTGCCTTTTTTCTTGAATTTACTCTCAGTCCCAATTATAGTTATTACAGTGCTTTATATTTTTGTAAGAAAAGATAATGTTAAATTTTATTACATATTTATAATAACTGCAGTACTTTGTGCTGCATATGCTATTGTGATGTATAAGTGCGAAGCTGTACTGCAGAACTTAGAGGAGTACAAGTTTATTTTAGGATATACTCTTGTTTTATCAAATCAATATATATACTGGGGATACTTGGTATTTAATACTTTAGTAATATTTTTTGTTTTGGGATTTGTTAATAAAACCAATGCCAATAAACTTGGTATATACATGGTATTGTTGGCAGCTTGCATAACTATATCAGAGCTCATAGCGTGGCTTATGGGTATTAGAGTTTTAGCAGAAAATATACTTGGAGATGTAGGCTGGATTGTTGTTTTCATATATGCTTTGAATAAAGTGAAAAAAACAGCTGACAGGCTTAATTACAAAGTCCCTAACAAAGTTTCATGTAAAAAATAACTTATGCTCCGAACATTTTTACAACATTTAACATGGTAAAAAGTTTAAAGTCCAAATATCAAAGTTCAAATAATGATGACTTCTCTCGTACCTCAGGAAATCTATAATTTTAATGTTTCATGACGTTGGGAGGAAAGTTATCATATAATGTTCTAATTTAAGAAATTCTTTTATATGTAAAGATATTTTTACAATAATGAAGTACTTTTAAATATTTTGTATATAAGTCTTAGTGAAAAATTCCTTAAAAAATCTTAGAACTTTCGAATTGTTTGAGGCACGAGTTTTGAAAAGTTCTTAGATTTTTGGAATTTTTTGCTTAGACTTATCAAAATATTTAACGTACTTAAGGTTGTAAAAATATCCGGAATATAAACAGAGTTCTTGGCATCAGATGGAGTTTTGACTCCACCTGATGCTTAGAAATCGTTATCCAGGGACATAGCTGCTCTTTACTCCCACTTGGAGAAGTGGAAGTATTAGAGCAGGTAGTCATCGGATAAAGCCATTTCTTACTTAGAGCTCTTATGACTACTTTTATGATGACGTCTTCTTGGAGAATTTTTTGGTATTAAGCAATGAGGACCAGATCCAATTAGATCTTCACGACCACATTTGATTAAAGCCTCTTTTACTAAATTGTAATTTTTCGGAACAGAAAATTGTAAAAGTGCTCTTTGTTCATTTTTCTCTTTTTGTGATTTAGGTACATATACTTTCTCACCACTTAAAGGATTAATGCCTGTATAGTACATAGTTGTAGATAAACTACCAGGTGTAGGATAAAAATCCTGAACTTGTTCAGGAGTATATCCCATGCTTTTTATATACTCAGCTAGTTCTATAGCTGCATTTAAATCACTTCCCGGGTGACTGGACATGAGGTAAGGAACTAGATATTGTTTTTTATTTATTTTTTTGTTTATTTCAAAATATTTTTTTACAAATTTATTGTATACGTCCATTTTAGGTTTTCCCATTTGATTTAGAACCCTGTCGCTTATATGTTCTGGAGCTACCTTTAATTGACCACTTATGTGATATTTACATAAGTCTTCAAAAAAATCCGTATTTTTATCATTTATTAAATAGTCATATCTTATTCCTGAACGTATAAATACCTTTTTTATACCAGGAATTTTTCTTATTTTCCTCAATAGATTTAAGTATTCACTATGATCTATAATTAAGTTTTTGCAGGGAGAAGGGAAGAGACATTGTCTATTTTTACACACCCCAGCCTTTTCTTGTATTTTGCACGCCTTATGCCTAAAATTTGCAGTAGGACCTCCTACATCATGTATGTATCCTTTAAAGTCGTCTAAAGTAGTTAATAATTTGGCCTCGTCAATTATAGACTTTTGGCTCCTATTTTGGATGGTTCTACCTTGGTGAAAAGTAAGAGCGCAAAAAGAGCAGCCTCCATAACAACCCCTATGACTTGTAATGGAGAAACTTACTTCTTTTATAGCAGGTATTCCACCAAATTTTTCATATATAGGGTGGTATGTTCTCATGTAGGGTAAATCATATACTATATCCATTTCCTCTTCTGTTAATGGAAACTGTGGTGGGTTTTGAACAATATAATGATCTCCATGTTTTTGTATTAAGGTTTTTCCTCTTAATGCGTCTTGTTCGTAATATTCTAGTTTATAGCTTTCGGCATAAGCGTTTTTTTCTTGCGTTACTTTTTCAAAAGAAGGTACTTCTACATAATCCTTTATGAGCGATTTATCTTTACAAGGGTACACTGTACCTCTTACATCTGTAATTTTATGGATGCTCATTCCATATTTCAATAGGTTTGCCACTTGTACTATGGTTTTTTCTCCCATACCATATATGAGTAGATCTGCTTTTGAATCTAAAAGGATACTTCTTCTTACATTATCACTCCAGTAATCATAGTGGGCAAATCTCCTTAAACTAGCTTCTATTCCACCAATTACTATTGGAACATCCTTATAGGCTTCTCTTGCCCTGTTACAGTATACTATTACAGCTCTGTCGGGCCTATAACCAGATTTACCTCCTGGGGAGTAAAGATCATCATGCCTTTTTTTCTTTGACGCAGTATAATGATTTACCATAGAATCTATATTTCCGGAATTTATTAAAAAGGCCAATTTAGGTTTTCCAAGTTTCATAAAGTCATTTACATTTTTCCAGTTAGGCTGAGCTATTATTCCTACTTTAAAACCCTCCTTTTCCAGGACTCTTGATATTATAGCTGAGCCGAAAGAAGGATGATCTACGTAAGCATCTCCTGTTATAAGGACAAAATCTAACTGATTTATATTTTTTGCGTTCATGTCGTTTTTACATATAGGTAAAAAACTAGTATTTAAATTCAATTTACATTCTCCGTTCTTATATTTCAGATTTAGTTTCACTTATTTTTAGTATAACATATTATATTATGAGATAAATATTTAGGAATATGTAGATTTTGAATAGTGATAAGGAAAAGAGAACACACACTAAATAATATAAACATGCAAAGATAAATTATGATATTTTACATTAAAATGAGCAAAATGAAATTAAAGTATCATAACAGGTAAATATAAATAAATTTAATATTTACTAGTTGCATTATAGTGAATTTGTAATATAATTATAATATAAACAGAGTTCTTGGTTTCAGGTGGAGTTTTTTCTCCATCTGAAACTTAGAAATCGTTATCCAGGGGTGTAGCAGCCGTTATCCCCCACTTTATAAGAAGATGGGGGGTATTACGGCTGGTAGCCATCGGATAAAAGTAAATGTTTATGTTTAATTATGTTAGGTGAGGCTCCTATATAGACATATGCTGCTGCCCCGAAACATCGAGAGATGCCAATGGGTGAACAGGTATTACCGTAGTAAGGTTTTACTTAATGCAGCTGGATGAAAATCTAAAGCTATATAGTGCTAAAACTCGTACGATTAAAAAAGTTTTAGTTTAAGAGCCCTATGGGCTTTTTTTAGTTGTTTGCATATGTTTAAATTTTTTAATTTAGGTGGTGTGTTAAATGGAAAACGGACCTTATGGAGGTCGGTGCATCTTAGAAGAAAATTTAATAGAAGGAGTGCAGGGAAGTATTAGGTCTAATTGGTGATGGCAATGCTATTGATAACTTTTAAAACGTTGATGTAGATTCTATAAATATTTCTCTGCATATAAGGAGGAATATTTATGAAAAAGTTATCTAGTTTCTTGTTGAGTAAGGTTCTTTATAAAAAGGTTTATAATGAATTTGACGAATATGTAGGGAAACTTTGGGACGTTTATGTATCTTCTGATCATGGAATGCCAAGAGCCATAGGATATAAGATAAAAAAGGGCAAAGAAATACTTAATTGTGAGTGTAGGAACATAAACTTTTATGATGATAACGACAAGGTTATAATTAAAGGAGAAGGTATAAGGGAAATAATACTTCAAAGTTATTCCTATCTTTTATCAAAACATCTTTTAGATAGACAGATAGTGGATATAAACGGGAAAAAACTTGTAAGAGTTAATGATCTCAGAATTGCAGAAATGGCAGGAGAGTATAGGGTTGTAGCAGTAGATACAGGAGTTCTTGCTTTAGGAAGAAGGCTTGGTATAGAAAAAATCATAAAAAAGTTTTATGATTTATTTAATAAAAAACCTGAAGATAGCCTTATAATTTGGGATAATGTAGAATCACTAGAAATGATAAATAACAATTTAAAACTTTCCGTACCATATAAAAAGTTATCTAAACTCCATCCTGCTGATTTAGCAGATATATTAGAAGATATGGATGTAAACTACAGAAAGAAGGTTTTTGAAAGTTTAGATGAGGATCTAGCAGCGGATACATTAGAGGAAATAGATCCAGAAGTACAACTGGATATTCTGGAAAATTTGAGTCAATCTAAAAGGGATGAGGTATTATACAATATGCCTAATGATGAAATAGCGGATATTTTAGATGAAGTAGATAAAGATACTGCAGAAAAAATACTTATAAATATGGAAAAAAATGATGCAGATGAAGTAAGATCACTTATGGAATATAAGGAAGAAACTGTAGGAAGTATAATGAATAAGGATTTTATCTGCTTTAATATAAACATAACCGTTAAAGATACTATTGAGTTTTTAAAAGAAATTAATCCGGAAGATGAGGTATCACATTATATATATATTATCAATGATCAAAAGCAGCTTGAAGGTGTGGTGTCTCTGAAAGACTTGATATTGTCAGATTTTGAAGATACATTAAAGGCGATAATGATCAAGGATGTAGTAAGTATAAATCATAAGGAAAATATAGATGAAGCCATAGAGATGTGTTCAAAATATAATCTTATTTCATTACCTGTAATAGATGATGAAGAAAAGCTGTGTGGCATAGTTATAATGAATGACTTAGTAGAAGACATATTAATACCAAATTGGAGAAAAAGGCTAAGAAAAGTAGGATAGAAAATACTATCAATTCCACTTATTTAAAGTGAAATTGATAGTATTTTTTTATGTATTTTTTACTTCGTTTGTGTACAGACTACATTTAGGAGAACCAACATTAAAAGGAGATGGTCATATGGGTAAGAAAATTATGAGATTTAAAAGAGAATTAGTACTAATACTTGCTATAGTGTTTACATATGCATCAACTTCTCTATTCTTGCTCCCCTATAATAATGCAGTGAAAGCTGTGGCCTACTACTATGGCTCAAGAGGAAATATGGTAATACAAATACAGCAAAAACTCAGAAGTTGGGGGTATTATAATGGCAGCGTAGATGGAGTATACGGTTATCAAACTTACACTGCAGTAAAATATTTTCAGTCGAAAAATGGACTAAAATCTGATGGTATAGTTGGAGATGCAACTTTAGCAGCCCTTGCAATAAATACTGGAAGCAATACTGGTGGAAACAGCCAAAATGTAACATTAATAGCTAGATTGATAAATGGAGAGGCTAGAGGAGAACCTTATGAAGGACAGGTAGCAGTAGGAGCTGTAATACTAAATAGAACTAGGGATCCTAGGTTTCCATCTACTGTAGCAGGAGTTATATATCAACCAGGAGCTTTTACTGCTGTGGTGGATGGACAAATACATTCAAATATGCAACAGAGCTCTATAAATGCAGCAAGGGATGCTTTAAATGGATGGGATCCTTCAGGAGGAGCAATATACTATTTTAATCCCTCTACAGCAACAAGTTCATGGATATGGTCGAGACCTCTTATTAAAATTATAGGTAAACATAGATTTTGCAGGTAGTTTAAAAATATATAGCCAAAATAGATGAGCTTTCGACAGCATCATTTAATAAAAATTGTTATTAAATAGGATAAAAATATATATGCTTTTAAGATAAGTGAGCAATAGATTTTTATTGTCATATATAAGGGATAATTTCTAAGAAAAGCTAATCAGGAAGTGACACATTTTTTTTTATATATATGCTAATATATTTTTAAGACAATAATGAGCTAGGTTATGGGGGGAGAAAATTTATGATAATAGAGAATCTTATTAGTAAGGAGAAAGTAGATCAAATTAAGTATGTATACTTTTATAGATTACTTAAAGGCAAAATAGCTATTTCATATTCCCATAAGGATGTTGAAGAGGTGCAGGCTTATGGAATTGAAATTGAGAGACAGGATATATTAGATGGAAAATTGATAAATGTGCAAAGAGATAGTGTTCAAAATATAAGTCCCGAAAGGTATAAAGTACATAATTTATTGAAATTACTATATGACAATAAAGTTTCACCTATCCACTTGGTTGATGTAATAGGTGATTATGTAGACGAATACAGTATGGACTTTGACAACCAAAAAAATTATGCAGCATATTAATTTAATAGAAAAGGGGAGAAATCCTCTTTTTTTTATATAAAAAGTTAATATATCTATTATACCTATATTAAAAAATTAATATAATAGGTATATAATTAAAGGTATTAAAATTGGAGGTGTTATATTTTGATATTTGGGGTTGGGGTTGATATAGTTGAAATCAGGAGAATAGAACAGGCTGTTAGTAAACACTCAAATTTTATAGATAGAATTTTTAGTAAGAATGAAGTAGAATATCTTAAAAATAAAAATTTAAGACCTGAATTTATAGCAGGAAGGTTTGCTGCTAAGGAAGCTATAGTAAAGGCACTAGGAACTGGATTTAGTGGTTTTGATTTTAGAGATATAGAAGTAGATAGAACTGCTTTAGGTAAACCTATTGTAGTATTAAAGGGAAAGGCAAAGTTAATAGCTAATAAATGTGGGAATTACAAGATTCATCTCAGTATATCTCATGGAGTGGATAACGCTATAGCCTATGCCGTAATGGAGGTAGATGGAGTTGAAGATAGCGACTGTAAAAATAGCTAGAGCTGTAGATGGGTACAGTATAAATGAATTAAAAATACCAGGAATTGTACTTATGGAAAATGCAGCACTAAAGGTAGTCAAAAACATAGATCTAAAAAAATGTGAATCTTTTTGTGTAATTTGTACAAAGGGAAATAATGGTGGAGATGGCTTTGCGGTAGCAAGACATCTTTATAATTTAAACAAAAAGGTTCATGTATTTTTAGTTGGAAAAGAAAGTGGAATGAGTGAAGATTGCAGCGTAAATTACAACATTTTGAAAAATTTAAAGATTAATTTAGATATAGTAGATTCAGAAAAAAGTCTTGTAAAACTTAAAAAGTGTATAAAAGAAAGTGATGTTACTATAGATGCTTTGTTTGGAACAGGAATTTCTAGAAATATACTAGGAATACAAGATTCTGTAATAACCCTTATTAATGAGTATGGCAGTTATATTATTTCTGTAGATATTCCCTCTGGGCTTAATGGTGATACAGGAAATGTTATGGGTAACTGTGTGAGAGCTAATAAAACTATTACTTTTCAGCTATATAAAATGGGATTTCTAAAATACGGAAGTGATAAATTTACAGGTGAAGTGATAGTAGAGGACATAGGAATTCCAAGTTTAGCTGTTGAAAAATTTTCTGGATCTGAATTTATAATGGATCAAGATTTTATAAAAGGAAAACTAAAAATTAGAGATAAGTATAGTCATAAAGGAGACTATGGAAGGGTACTTATTATAGCTGGATCTAAGGGATTTACAGGAGCAGCTTATATATGTACTCAGGGAGCAGTAAGAAGTGGTGCAGGACTTGTCACTTTAGGATGTTATAAAGATATACAACCTATACTTAGTGAAAAGCTTGTTGAAGGTATGACTATAGATTTGGAAGAAAATTTTAAATTAGAAAAAACTATAGAAAAAAGCGATGCTATTGCTATAGGCCCAGGTATGGGAGCTAATGATAGTACTTTAAACTTGGTGAAAAAAGTTATTACTACTTTCAAAAAAACGGTAGTAATAGATGCAGATGGAATCAATGTCCTAAGTAGGAATCTTAACATTTTAAAACAGAAAAAATGTAATGTGATTTTAACCCCCCATTTGGGAGAAATGGCTAGAATTACCGGTTTAGGAATTGAATATATAAGCGAAAATAGAATTAAAGTAGCCAAAGACTTTGCGAAGGAGTATAATATAATTGTACTTTTAAAAGGATATAATACGGTTATTACAGATGGAAACTCAGTTGCCATAAACTCTACAGGAAATTCAGCTATGGCTTCAGGTGGCATGGGAGATTGTCTAACGGGAATTATAGCTTCTTTTTCTGCACAAAAACAAGGTCCTTTTGAAGCAGCTTCTATTGCTGCATTTATACATGGATATGTAGGAGAAGAATTATCGAAAGATATGTATTCTGTAAATGCCAGTCATGTTTTACATCAATTGCCTTTTTCAATAAAAAAATTAACAGAATAGTTTTATTTTCATATAATTATTTCATAAAAAAGTAATATAGAAAAACATAATAGAATAGATTAGTAGTAAAAAGTTGTGAAAACTGGAGGAACGAAGTGAGAAAAAGACTACTGATATTAGGAATTATGTTTTTTATTTTAAGTGTAATTTTTTCATCTTGTGGTAAAGACCCTCAAAATACAGAGAAAATAATTTATTATTTAAAGAATTTGAACAGCTACAGCTGCAATGTAAATATTTTAATAAAAAATGACAAACAGCAGATAAATTATAATGGAAGGCAATTTTATGACAGTAGATATGGAGAGAGATTTGATTTAGACAACAATAGAATAATTATCTATAAAGATAACAAAATATATGTTAAGGATATTAAAAGAGGAAATTCCTATAATATAGATAAAAATTTTCAAAGTTTATTTAAGTTTAGTTTTATAAAAGAATATATCTCTCTCCTTTATACGAATGAAAAGATTGAAAATTCATTTAAAAAGGTTGGAAATGAAGAATATCAAGTTATAAATTTAGACATACCTGGCAATAATAAAAATATGTATAAAGCCCAGTTGTATGTAAATATAAAAGATAATGTTCCTGCATACGTCATAATATACGATTCTAAATATAAAAAACGGATAGAAATTAAATATACTGATTTTAAAGCCAATGTGGAATTAAAAGAGGATATGTTTAAGATAAATTAGTTTTAATATAAGAATATGTAAGTAATATTTTTAATCAATAATCTCATAATTTTACTGAGAAATGTATTCAAGTACTTAATTGATTTTGGGGGGTGATATTTTTATAGTCAAACATTAGGCATGTATAGTAAAAATTAATTTAAGGTGATATTGTATATAATAATAGGTACCTTCAATCATATGATGTGGACAAGAGCTAATTAATTATAAGAGTTGAAATAATTATAAAGGTAATGTAGATGATGGCATCATGCTCATGGTTGAAAAAATTGATTGAAGTTTAATACAAAAGATAGTAAAGTGGTTAAAATTACAGAAGATAACAAGTTCATATATATTTTTTTTAACTGTCATATGTACTCTACTTTTTAAGTTAGGATAATTGCTGTATGCAGCAGTTATATCTTAATTGTAAATAAATTTTAATAAATAAAATCATAGAATTAAATTAATTACATATTTAGAAAGGAATACTTGCATATGGCTTTTAACAAACTGCGTTTTCAATAATTATTATATAAGTAATTATGTATATGAAAAAACTGAAACATTTCTTAAAACATATTTTCCAATCTGATATATAGACATATACACACCAGAAAATTATGAATATAAGCTTAGAAATTGGTATAGGATAATAATAAGGTTAATGAATGAAAATTTTATTCATAAAGTTGATTTGCATTACAAATGATTAACATGAGATTAACATAAAATTAGTAATTGAGTGTAAAAAGTAAATTATACAATATGCAAATAACTACAATGAATTATTACATATATATTTAATTAATATCTGAAATTGTTACATATAAAATTATAATAGACTTAAATAGAAACATGGCAAAAGTTATATTAAATCAATATAGATATGAAAAGCCCTATGTAAAAAATACAAGTAGAAAAATGTTGAAATTAAAGATAATTTCTTTGACACACTTGTGGATTTGGTAATATAATTACGTTGTATATATCTTTCGCTTAGGGTAATAGGAGGTATTAATTTGTATATGTCAAATTCTAAAAGATTGGTGGTAAACCTCTCAGAAACACTATACAATGAATTTAACAAAGCACTTAAAGAAGATTGCAAAAAAAGAAGTGAATTTATTAGGGAAGTTATCATATTATATATTAATGAGAAAAAAAGGTTAAATAGAATATCAGAAATGGAAAAAGGATATAGGGAAATGGCGCAGCTTAATCTTGAATTCGCAGAAATGGGCTTTGCAAGTGACATAAAGGAATTAAAAGAATATGAAGCGAAGCTTTCGGAGAGTGATTTGTCAGATGACAACAGTAGTGAAAAGAGGAGATATATTTTATGCTGATTTGAGCCCTGTAGTTGGGTCTGAACAAGGAGGGGTAAGGCCGGTTATTATTCTGCAAAATGATGTAGGTAATAAGTACAGTCCCACTGTAATTGTTGCGGCTATTACTTCTCAGATAAATAAAGCAAAACTACCTACTCATGTTGAAATTTCTTCAGAAGCCTATGGGCTAAACAAAGATTCGGTAGTGCTGCTTGAACAAATAAGAACTTTAGATAAAAGAAGGTTAAAGGAAAAAATTGGCCATATGACAGATGTAGATATGAAAAAGGTAGATGGTGCACTTCTAGTGAGTGTAGGACTACAGTAAGTATTCCAATTTCATCTAATATTTTATGAATTTTATAGTTAATATTGTGAACTATAGGCCCCTGCATCTTAAATGTAGGGGTGAAATTTTATGGCTAGGATTATATATAAAAATAAAATTTTGTGTTAAAATAATAAGTATAGTTTTTGCTTATATAGCTTAGGAGGTTAAGGGTGTGAAAAAAGACATAGAAGAACTTAAGAAGATTGCTGTAACTATAAGAAAAGACATAATAAAAATGTTAACCGAATCTAGTTCAGGTCATCCAGGTGGTTCATTATCTGCAGTGGAGGTTTTAACCACTTTATATTTTTATGAAATGAATATTAATCCGGAGCAACCTAGAGATTTAAATAGGGATAGATTTGTATTATCAAAAGGACACGCAGCACCTGCATTATATAGTACCCTTGCAAGAAAAGGATATTTTGATGTAGATGAGTTAAAATCACTTAGAAAGATTGGATCAATGCTTCAAGGACATCCTAATATGAATGAAGTGCCAGGAATAGATATGTCTACAGGTTCTTTAGGACAGGGGGTATCTGCGGCTGTAGGAATGGCATTAGCTGGAAAAATGGATAAAAAGGATTACAGAGTTTATACTTTATTAGGTGATGGAGAACTTGAAGAAGGAGAAGTTTGGGAGGCAGCTATGGCTGCAGGACATTATAAACTAGATAATCTTACAGCTTTTGTAGATGCTAATGGACTTCAAATAGATGGACCTTGCGAAGAAGTAATGTCAGCATATCCAATTGGGGATAAGTTTAAGGCATTTAAGTGGAATGTTATAGAAGTAAATGGACATAGTTTTGAAGAACTAATAGATGCTATTGAAAAAGCAAAAACAGTTAAAAACAAACCAACTATGATAGTATGTAAGACTATTAAAGGTAAGGGAGTTTCTTTCATGGAAAATGAAGTTGGCTGGCATGGTTCAGCGCCAAATATAGAACAATGTGAGAAAGCATTAGCTGAACTTGGAGGTGAGGAGTAATGTCAAATAAAATAGCAACTAGAGAAGCTTACGGAAAAGCATTAGTGGAATTAGGAGCTGAAAATAAAAAAGTAGTAGTCCTTGATGCGGATCTTTCAAAGTCTACTAAGACTGCTAAGTTTAAGGATGCATATCCAGATAGATTTATGGATATGGGAATAGCTGAAGGTAATATGATGGCAGTAGCAGCAGGTTTGTCTACTTGTGATAAGATACCTTTTGTAAGTACTTTTGCCATGTTTGCAACGGGAAGAGCATTTGAGCAGGTAAGAAATTCTATATGCTATCCTAAATTAAATGTTAAAATATGTGCTACTCATGCTGGTATTACAGTAGGGGAAGATGGAGCATCTCATCAGTCGGTAGAAGATATATCGCTTATGAGAAGTATACCTAATATGACAGTTATATGTCCAAGTGATGCAGTAGAAGCAGAAGCTGCCGTTAAAGCTGTAGCTGAAATGGATGGACCTTGTTATGTAAGACTTGGCAGGTCAGGAGTATCTGTTATAAATGACAATGCAGATTATAAATTTGAAATAGGAAAAGCAGTACAGCTTAGAGAAGGAAAAGATGCAGTTATTATTGCAACTGGTATAATGGTTGACGCAGCACTAGAAGCATATAATAATCTAGCAGAAGAAGGCATTAAAGTATCAGTCTTAAACATACATACAATAAAACCTATAGACAAGGAAGCAGTAATAAATGCAGCAAGACAAACTGGTGCGGTCATAACTGCAGAAGAGCACAGTGTTATTGGGGGACTTGGATCAGCTGTATGCGAAGTTTTAAGTGAAAATTTACCTACTCCAGTAGTAAGGGTAGGCATAAAAGATACTTTTGGTCAAAGTGGAAAGCCTGCAGAACTCTTAAAAGCCTATAAACTTACAGCAGAGGATATAGTGAAAGCTGTTAAAAAATGTATGGCTTTAAAATAGCAATTTAGTAGAAGACGATGTTATGATTTCATATAACATCGTCTTTTTAATAAAAGTAAACTTTAAGCTTTAGTTTGTTAATAATAATTTCATATATTTAATTTTTAGTTTCATCCTTCCGTATGATATAATGAACTTTGTAATGTAGCAAGCTGAAAAACTTGTTAAATATAAGGAGAGATTTAAATGATACAGTTCAAAAACGTAAGCAAGGTTTACAATAATAACATATTCGCACTGTCAAATATAAATTTGAAAATTGAAAAAGGGGAATTTGTTTTTTTAGTTGGACCTAGCGGAGCGGGAAAAACTACTTTTGTAAAGGCACTTTTGAAAGAAGTTCAACCTACATCAGGAGACATTATAGTTAATAATCTCAATATCACAAAATTAAAAAGAAGCAAGATACCTTTATATAGAAGAAAATTAGGAGTAGTTTTTCAAGATTTTAGGCTGATACCTACTTTAAATGTTTATGAAAATGTAGCATTTGCAATGAGGGTTATTGAAGCTCATCCAAAAGAAATAAGAAAAAAAGTACCTGTTGTACTTTCTTTAGTTGGGTTGGCAAATAAATACAAGTCGTTTCCACATGAACTTTCTGGAGGAGAACAGCAGAGAATTTCACTGGCAAGGGCTATAGTAAACAACCCATCCATATTAATAGCTGATGAACCTACAGGAAACTTAGACCCAGATACTTCTATGGACATAATGGAAACAATAAACGATATAAACGAGGCTGGAACAACAGTACTAATGGCAACTCATGCAAGCGATATAGTTGATTCTATGAGAAAGAGAGTTATAGCACTGGAAAAAGGTATTATAGTAAGAGATGAGCAAAGGGGTGCATACGGATATGAGGATTAGTACTGTAAGTTTTTCTATTAAGGATGCATTTAGAAATTTAAATAGAAATAAAACTATAAGTATAGCATCTGCAGCTACGGTAGCAGCTACGCTTTTTATTTTCGGTATATACCTGCTTGCTATGATGAATATCAAACAGGGTATATTGGAAGTGCAATCTAAAGTAGAGGTAAAGATATATCTTCAGGATAATATAACTAGAATTCAGAAGAGAAATATCGAGGACAAAATAAATACTACAGATGGAGTAGTCGATGTAAGTTACGAAACAAAATCTCAGGCATTAGATAAGTTTAGAAATCAGTTGGGACAGGAAAATAAATCTTTAGTAGAGGGACTTGAAAAGGACAATCCAATTCCAAGTGCATACATAGTGAAGGTTTCAGATCCCCAAGTCGTGTCCCGGGTAGTTAAAAATGTACAGGGAATGCCAGGAATATATAGTGTGCAAGATGCCAGGGAAATTGTGGATAAAATTATAGCTATAACTAGAACTATAAAATGGGTAGGAACTATTATATTTATAATATTAATAGGAGTTTCACTATTTTTAATAGGAAATACAATAAAGATAACTGTTTATTCTAGAAGAAAAGAAATAGGAATAATGAAATACATTGGAGCTACAGACTGGTTTATAAGATGGCCTTTTATTATAGAAGGTATTATAATAGGTATTGCAGGGGGAATAGTGTCGGATATAATACTTTATTATCTATATAAGATAGTATATGTTAAAGCAGCATCTACCCTTGTAATAATGCAGTTAATTAGTCCTACTTATGTAATCACTAGTATTTTGGGAATATTTATTTTGGTGGGTATTATTATAGGCGCTGCAGGAAGTGCACTATCTATTAGAAAATTCTTGGAAGTTTAAATTAGTATAGGATAATTAATTAAATTTTAGAGCTATATAGGGCATGCAGAAGTTTTATTTTTGCATGCCAATTTTATAATAGTTTTACAAATTTATTTTTTTTAGTGTTATAATTATTTAAGATTTACATAAATACTATAATAGTGAATGTTTCAAAAAATGAGGTGAGCAAATTGAATAGCAAGAGAAAATGGATAGGATGGACTATAGCAATTGTACTTATAACAAATATCCTTACAATGTTTGGAACTACAAGTTTTATAACAAGCGCTCAGGGAAATAATGTAGGAAATTTTGGAAAACTATTTGAAATTAGAAGTCAATTATATAAATATTATGATGGACCTATAAACGATGCAACTTTAGTTGAAGGTGCCATTAAAGGAATGACTTCATCGCTGAATGATCCTTATACTGTATTTATGAATAAAAAAGAATTTGAAGATTTTAATGTTCAAACTCAGGGAAATTATAGTGGTGTTGGAATTCAGGTTGCAGCAAAAGACAGTAATATTGTTGTAATGGATGTATTTGATAATTCCCCTTCAAAAAAAGCGGGAATAATGAAAAATGATGTAATTGAGAAAGTAAATGGTACTAGTGTTAGTGGAAAAGATCTAGATAAAGCTGTATCTTTAATGAAGGGTCAGGAGAATACGGAAGTTACGCTGACATTATATAGAGAGAGCAAAGGAAATTTTGATGTAAAAGTTAAAAGACAGAAAATAGACATTGCCACTGTAAAAGGTGAAATGCTGCAGGATAATGTAGGATATATTCAAGTAAGTATGTTTGACGAAAATACTGCAAAAAACTTTAAAGATCAATTGAACAAATTGAGGAGTCAGGGTATGAAATCATTGATTATAGATTTAAGAGATAATCCAGGTGGACTTTTAGATCAATGTGTTGATATGGTGTCTAATTTTGTACCTAGCGGTAAAGTTATAGTTTCTACAGTTGATAAATACAACAATAAAAAAGAGTATAAATCAAAAGGTGGAGATTTTACTAATTTGCCTTTGACAGTATTGACTAATGGAAATAGTGCCAGCGCATCGGAAATATTTTCAGGAGCCATTAGAGATTATAAAATTGGAACTTTAGTTGGAGAAAAAACCTATGGGAAAGGAGTAGTTCAGACTATACTTGATACAGGAAGCGGCACTGCACTCAAAGTTACTATATCAAAGTATTATACTCCAAATGGGGAAAACATACACAAGAAAGGGATAAAACCTAATATAGAAGTGGTATATCCTGAAGAACTCAAGAAAGCTGCTTATGATAGGAACAAAGATCCTCAATTTAGCAAAGCACTTGAAATAGCAAAAAGCAAAATAAAATAGATTTAAATTCTGACGAACTAGGAAAATATAATTGTATTTGAAGTTTTAAGTTAGACAGATTGGTTCTGTCTAACTTAATTTATGGAGAGGGGAACTAATTTTAATGATATTATTGTATACATTGAAGTCCATAGCTTTTGCATTGACAGAACCTTATTTAATAATTATTTTAGCTGTTCTTGCACTTGTGTTATACAGAAAAAATAAACAGATAACTGTAATGCAAAAGATGATAATTGGAGAAAGAGTTAACTCTCCTTTTGAACTTACAATGTCACAAATTGTAATAGGAATTTTTGCAGGGGTTGTCATTACTACTATTATGTCGTATTTAGGAATAGTTTTTGATGAAAGTTCCTCTGTAGATTTAGTATTTTTAGCATCTATAATATTTATGTTTTTTAATCCAAGATTCATATGTTTTTCTTACTCTGGTGCAGTACTTGGATTTTTAAGTCTTACGATGGCTATATTATCTTCAAAGTTTAACCTTCCAAATTTGAATTTCTTAAAAATAGATGTAGTTGCACTTATGAGTATGGTAGCTGTAATACATTTTGTAGAGGGAATTTTAATTATATTGGACGGAAAGACGGGATCTATTCCGGTTTTTACAAGTAAAGGTGGCAGTATAATAGGTGGATTTGCCCTGCGAAGGTATTGGATAGTTCCAGTGGCTATATTTTTTATGATTCATGATAAATCTGCAATAGCAAGTTCATGGCAGGTGTCTCTTCCTGGATGGTGGCCTATAGTAAAAACTTCTATACCGTTTAATATTTTGAAGAATGCAGTTCTTACATTAATGCCATTTTATGCTGTAGTAGGATACAATAGTGTGACTTTTACTAAAAGTGTAAAGGAAAAGAGTCGAATATCTGGTGTTATTGTAATGCTATACGGTATTATTTTATTTGGGATAGCACAATTGGCAGTTTTAAATATTGTGTTGAAATTCTTTGTAGTTATATTTGCACCTTTAGCTCATGAAGGAATTATTATCCTGCAAAGGTATTTGGAAAATAGAGGGGCACCTAAATACATAAGCAGCAGTGAAGGGATTATGGTACTTGCTGTGGCACCTAATTCACCTGCAAGTGAAATGGGAATAAAAACTGGAGATTTGTTGGTGGAAGTAAATGGCGAAAAAATTGAAAGTGAAGATAGAATAACTGAAATAGTAAAGGAATATTCAAATTTTATTTGGTTTAAAGTAAAAAATGTATCTGGGGCTTTAGAACAGGTTAGCTATAACAAGATGAACAAAGATAAGAGGCTTGGAATAGTTTTTGTACCCAGAAAGGTACCTAAGGACAGTATGGTTGTAAAGTTTGATAAAAGCCGATTTTCTCAAATGCTAAACGATATGAAAAATAAGGATAAAGATAAGGATAAGGATGATTAGAAAATGGGAGTTTTTAAAATACATTCTAAGTTTAAACCTACTGGAGATCAACCCAAAGCTATAGATAGTATAGCAGATGGTGTTTTAAAAGGAAATAAATTTCAAACATTACTTGGAGTAACTGGATCTGGTAAGACTTTTACTATGGCAAACATAATAGAAAAAGTACAAAAACCTACACTAGTGCTTGCACATAATAAAACTTTGGCAGCACAGTTATGTTCGGAATTCAGAGATTTCTTTCCAGATAATTCTGTAGAATATTTTGTATCATATTATGATTATTATCAACCAGAAGCATATATACCTCAGACAGATACTTATATAGAAAAAGATGCATCTATAAATGATGAAATTGATAAATTAAGACATTCTGCTACTTCTGCACTCCTGGAAAGAAAAGATGTGATTGTAGTAGCGTCAGTATCTTGTATTTATGGACTTGGAAATCCTGAAGAATATAAAAAATTAACTTTGTCTCTAAGGCCGGGAATGATAAAAAATAGAGATGAAGTCCTAAAAAAATTAGTAGAAATACAGTATGAAAGAAATGATATAAATTTTGTAAGAGGGACCTTTAGGGTAAAAGGGGATATAGTGGACATATTTCCAGCAGCATCTACAGATCACGCTATAAGGGTAGAGTTTTTTGGAGATGAAATTGATAAGATAAGGGAGTTTGATGTGCTCACAGGAGATACCATTGGATTTAGAAAACATGCAAATATATTTCCAGCATCCCATTTTGCCACTTCAAGAGAAAAAATGGAATTAGCCATAGAAAAGATAGAAGAAGAATTAGAACACAGACTTAAAGAACTTACATCTCAGGATAAATTGCTTGAAGCACAAAGATTAAAACAGAGAACTAATTTTGACATAGAAATGATGAGAGAAGTAGGATATTGCAGTGGAATTGAAAATTATTCTAGAATAATGGATGGAAGAGCTAAGGGAAGTCCTCCACAAACCCTTATTGATTATTTTCCAGATGATTTTTTGCTTTTTATAGATGAAAGTCATGTTACTCTTCCTCAGGTAAAAGCCATGTATGCGGGAGATAGATCCAGGAAAGATTCATTAGTGGAATATGGTTTTAGGCTTCCTTCTGCCTACGATAACAGACCTTTAAAATTTCAAGAATTTGAAAAGAAGATAAATCAGGTTGTGTTTGTGAGTGCTACACCTGCAGACTATGAGTTAGAACATTCCGAAAATGTGGCAGAACAAATATTAAGACCTACAGGACTTTTAGATCCTGAAATTATAGTGAAACCAATTAAAGGACAAATAGATGATTTGTATAATAGTATACAAAAAACTATATCAAGAGGATATAGGATACTTGTCACTACACTTACTAAAAAGATGGCAGAAGATTTAACAGATTATTTTAAAGACATGAATGTCAAGGCAAGATATCTTCATTCCAGTATAGCTACTATAGATAGGATGAAGATAATAAGGGATTTGAGAAAAGGAGAATTTGACGTCTTAGTGGGAATTAATCTTCTAAGAGAGGGACTTGATATACCTGAAGTTGCATTAGTTGCAATTTTAGATGCAGATAAGGAAGGATTTTTAAGATCAGAGAGATCTCTTATTCAAACTATAGGAAGGGCTGCAAGAAACTCTGAAAGCAAAGTTATAATGTATGCCGATGTTATTACAAAATCTATGGATAAAGCTATAAGTGAAACTAAAAGAAGAAGAAAAATACAAATTGAGTATAATAAGAAGAATGGAATAGTTCCAAAAACAATTAATAAGGCAATTAGAGAAGTTATAGAGTCAACTATGGTTTTGGAAGAAAAAGAAGAATATAATAGTTTAGAAGAAGCAGTAAAGGCGGACAATGAAAAAATAGATGAACTCATTGAAGCTCGTGAAAGACAAATGAAAACGGCAGCAAAAGAACTTAGATTTGAAGAAGCTGCTAAACTCAGAGATGCAATACTTAAGTTAAAAAAACAGAAAAATAAATAATATTGATAAAAGATTAGATAACTAAGGAGTTAAGTTTATGAAAGATAGCATAGTAATAAAAGGTGCTAAAGTTCACAATTTAAAAAATATAAGTTTGACTATACCAAGAGATAAGCTAATAGTTTTTACTGGGCTTTCAGGTTCGGGAAAATCTTCACTAGCATTTGATACTCTTTATGCAGAAGGTCAGAGAAGATACGTTGAATCATTATCTGCATATGCAAGACAATTCTTGGGCCAGATGGATAAACCAGATGTAGAATACATTGAAGGCTTATCACCTGCTATATCTATAGATCAGAAAACTACAAGTAGAAATCCACGTTCTACAGTAGGAACAGTTACAGAAATATATGATTATTTGAGGTTATTGTATGCACGTATAGGAGTGCCCCATTGTCCAAAGTGCGGCAAGGAAATAACCCAGCAGACAGTGGATCAAATGGTAGATAAAATTATGGAAATGCCAGAGAGAACTAAGATACAGATACTTTCACCTGTAATAAAGGGAAAAAAAGGAGAACACATAAAGGTACTGGAAAGCATAGTTAAAAATGGGTTTGTAAGAGCTAGAATTGATGGAGAAATAGTAGATCTTCAAGATGAAGAGATAAAATTAGAGAAAAATAAAAAGCATACTATTGAAATAGTAGTAGATAGGTTGATAATTAAAAGTGAAATAAGGAGCAGACTTGCGGATTCTATAGAAACCTCCTTAAAATTGTCCGATGGGATACTTATTGTAAATATATTGGGTGGAGAGGACATACTTTTCAGTGAGAAATTTGCATGTCCGGAATGTGGTATAAGTATAGGAGAGATTACTCCTAGAACTTTTTCTTTTAATTCACCTTTTGGAAAATGTGATACTTGTGATGGGCTTGGTACCTTGCTTGAGATAGATGAGAATCTAGTAATACCTGATAGAAAAAAGAGTATATTAGAAGGTGCTATTACAGCCTGGGGAGAAGGAAGTTTAAAGGAAGGTTCCTGGACTTTTAGTATACTGAAGGCTCTTTCGAGTACATTTAAATTTAAATTGGATACACCTATAGAAAAATTAGATCCTAAAGTAGTAGACATATTACTTTATGGATTAAGAGGCGGAAAAATAAGAGTTAAATACAGAAAAGAAAACAGAATGATGGAATTTAATCATTCTTATGAAGGAATAGTAAATACTTTGAAGAGAAGGTATATGGAGACAAATTCCGACTATATAAAAAAAGAAATAGAAAATTATATGAGTGATAATCCATGTCCAAAATGTAAGGGCGCCAGATTAAAACCTGAAGTATTAGCAATTACAGTAGGAGAAAAAAGCATATTTGAGCTGTGTAACATGTCTATAAAAGATGAATTGAAATTTTTTAAGGAGATACAGCTTTCGGAAAAAGATAAGATTATAAGTGACCAAGTATTGAAAGAAATAAGTGGTAGGTTACAATTTTTAATAGATGTAGGATTGGACTATTTGACATTGTCCAGAACTGCCGGAACTTTATCCGGAGGAGAGTCCCAAAGAATAAGACTTGCAACTCAAATAGGTTCAAGTTTGGTTGGAGTGCTTTATATATTGGATGAGCCAAGTATAGGGCTTCACCAAAGAGATAATGACAGACTTATATCTACTTTGAAGCATTTAAGAGATATTGGAAATACATTGATAGTAGTAGAACATGATGAGGATACAATGAGACAGTCGGATTTTATAGTAGATATAGGACCAGGAGCAGGAGAACATGGTGGAGAAGTAGTAGCTGCAGGGCCTATTTCGGATATTATAAAATGTGATAGATCAATAACAGGACAGTATTTAAGCGGAAAGAAAAAAATAGAAATACCTGAACATAGAAGGGAATGTAGCGGAAAATATATAAAAGTAATAGGTGCTTCAGAGAATAATTTGAAAAATATAGATGTTTCTTTTCCCTTAGGAATATTTACTTGTGTTACCGGTGTATCTGGATCTGGAAAAAGTACTTTAGTAAATGAAATATTATACAAAGCACTACATAAGGAATTAAACAATTCAAAAGATAGGCCGGGACATTATAAAAATATTTTGGGAACAGAAAATGTAGATAAAATTATAAATATAGACCAAAGTCCTATAGGAAGGACTCCAAGATCCAATCCTGCAACTTATACAGGAGTATTTGATATAATAAGGGAAGTGTTTGCAAGTACTTCTGAATCCAAGATGAGAGGATATAAACCTGGACGATTCAGCTTTAATGTAAAAGGAGGAAGATGCGAGGCTTGCAGCGGAGATGGAATAATAAAAATAGAAATGCAATTTTTATCAGACGTATACGTGCCTTGTGAAGTTTGTAAGGGAAAAAGATATAATAGAGAAACACTTCAAGTAAAGTATAAAAATAGAAATATTGATGATGTATTAAATATGACTGTAGAAGAAGCATTAAAATTCTTTGAAAATATACCAAGAATAAAAAATAAGCTGCAAACTCTTATGGATGTAGGACTAGGATATATCAAATTAGGTCAACCTTCCACACAATTGTCTGGTGGAGAGGCACAGAGAATAAAGCTTGCCCATGAATTATCTAAAAGAAGTACTGGGAAGACAATGTATATACTTGATGAACCTACTACAGGACTTCACATAGATGATGTAAGTAAACTTATAAATATACTTCAGAGAATTGTAGATGTAGGTAATACAATTGTGGTTATAGAACATAACTTAGATGTTATAAAGTGTGCGGATTATATCATTGATCTTGGACCTGAAGGTGGAGAAAAGGGAGGAAACATTCTCTGCATGGGTACTCCAGAACAAATATCTGAAAATAAGGGTTCTTACACAGGACAATACTTAAAAAAGATGTTATAATTTACATAAAGACTAGCATAAGCACACCTATAATGCTAGTCTTTCCATGTATTAAGGGAGGATATTTAAATGGATCTTAGTAAATTGAGTATAGTTTTTAAAATTGTTATCATAGGTATAGTATATATTATAATATTTTGGGCACTGAGAATAATGTACAAGGATGTTAAAAATGGAAGCAAGAGAGGTAGAAATGTCAATAGGAAATCCTTTGGACTTGAAGTAGTTAATCCAGGTGAAAATGCGAATCTTAGAAAAGGTGCTGTGATTCCAGTGCGAAGGGAAATAACCATAGGAAGAAAAGGCGATAATCAACTTATGCTAGAGGATCCATATACCTCAGGACATCATGCAAGAATTTATATAAAAAATGGGAAAGAGTGTATATTAGAGGACATGGGAAGTACTAATGGTACTCTTTTAAATGGTAAAAAGTTAAGGGGCAAGCACTATTTGGCTTCTGGTGATGAAATTAAAATTGGAAATACATCCTTTAAAGTTATAGGGTGATTAAATATAAGCAGTTTTTAAAAACTATCATAAATAAGTGGGTGGTGGAATATTGGATACTACTAGAGATGAAAAAAAGTTATTAAGATATACATATTTGTTGTGTTTTGTGTGTTTCCTTAATTTAGCAATTATAAAGCAGCCTTTTGATAAAGGTGCTATGATAATGGCACTAGTAACTTGTCTTCTTATAGGATATTCTTACTTTGTAATAAGAAAATTTTTCTCTGACGGAGATAAATATATATTTATTTTTTCCAGTATACTGTCAGTTATAGGTATGGTAATGATATATAGAATAGATACTGCAGCCTCTATTAAACAAATAATTTGGTTTGCAGTCGGAGTTACTGGATTTATACTCATTGTTGTATTAATGCCGGATACTAGCGGATTCAGCAAGTATAAATATATATATTTGGTAGTTACATTAATATTTATGGCAATGGGTACTTTTTCAGGTACTGAAATCAATGGTTCAAAAAACTGGGTTAGTCTAGGTGGAATTCAGTTTCAGCCATCGGAATTTGGAAAACTATTTTTGGTAGCCTATCTGGCGGCGGAATTAAAGGATTATAAAAATTTTAAAAATTTAATAATACCTTGTGCAGTAGTAATGCTATCCTTAGTGTTTATGGTAATTCAAAGGGACCTTGGATCTGCTCTTATATTTTTTGGGATATCTGTAACCATGCTGTATATAGCTACTTCTAAATTTAGGTATGTAGCTATATGTTTTCTCCTTTCAGCTGCAGGGTCAATAGTAAGTTATAGGTTGTTTAATCATGTTAGAATAAGGGTTATGATATGGAAAAATCCTTGGCCTTATGCTAATAATCAGAGTTATCAAATTGTTCAATCTATGTTTTCTATAGCATCTGGGGGACTTACTGGAACGGGGCTTGGACTAGGACATCCGGAATACGTCCCTATTAATACTACAGATTTTATATTTGCGGTGTTGTGTGAAGAACTTGGGATACTTATAGGATTTGCCATAATAATATTATACTTTTTATTGTTTTACAGATGTATGAGAGCTGCTGTCTATGGGAATGATAAATTTTCAAGGCTTTTGGCAGTAGGTTATAGTGCAATGATTGCATCTCAGGTTTTAGTTATAGTTGGTGGTGTTATGAATGCTATCCCACTTACAGGTATAACATTACCTCTTGTAAGTAGGGGGGGAAGTTCTATGCTAATAACGTTTTTTTCGCTGGGTATAATTCAGAAGATATCAGAAGAGGGTAGGTAGCATTATGAATAACATAGTGAACAATATAAAGAAAGTGATGATGGTCTTCTTAATATGTTTTATAGCACTTATTTCTTATATGACTTATTTTGAAATGATAGTGGGACCTAAGATAGAGAATAGTCCTTATAATAGAAGGTTATGGATAAAAAGAAATGAGGTGCTTAGAGGAACCATATATGATAGAAATGGTAATGCACTTACTAAGAGCGATCCTATAAATTCTGAAACTCAGAAAAGGGAATACACAGGGGGGGCAATGTTTGCCCATGTACTTGGTTATGTGGATCAAAAATATGGAATTACAGGACTTGAGAAAAAATATGATGAACAGTTAATGTCCAGTAATATTCAGGATAGTATAAAGAGCCTTATTCAAAATAAGGGGAAATCCCAAAAGAAAGTGGGAAATAGTTTAAAAACAACTTTGGATTTGGAAACTCAAAAAATGGCTTATGACCTGCTTGATGGAAATAAGGGGGCAGTTGTGGCGTTAAACCCAAAGACTGGTGAAGTAATAGCACTTGTTTCAAGACCTTCTTTTGATCCGAATGACCTTGCAAATACATGGCAGCAGTTAAATCAGGATAAAACTAAACCTCTTTTAAATAGAGCTACGGCAGGACTTTATCCACCTGGATCTACTTTTAAAACTGTAACTGCTGTAAGTGGATTAGAAAATATATCAGGAATTCAAAATAGATATTTTCAGGATAATGGTGAACTTCCTTTAGGTGGAGGATATTCTCTGCACAATTTTGAAGGAGAGGTTCTTGGAAGTATTAATTTTAAACAAGCATATACTCATTCTAGCAACGCTTATTTTGGATCACTTGGAATTGAGCTCGGAAATGACAGGTTAAAACAAACTGCTGAAAAGTTCTTCTTTAATAAGGAAATACCTACAGATGGAATACCTGTAGAACCTAGTAAATTTCCAATGTTAAAATCCTATGAAAAGGGAAGTATAGCTCAGAGTGCTATAGGGCAGAGCAGCGATTTGGCAAGTCCACTTCAAATGGCAGTAGTTACAAGCACTATAGCTAATGGTGGTGTTATGATGAAGCCTCATTTGGTAAGCGATGTGCTTACAAGTACGGGTGAAGAAGTAAAGAGCATACAAGCAGAACAAGTAGGCCAAATAATTTCTTCAAATACAGCAAATACTATGAAAGATCTTATGAGATCTGTTGTAGAATCTGGAACAGGAACTAATGCTTCTGTGGAAGGTGTAGAAGTAGCAGGAAAGACTGGAACAGCAGATAATCAGACAGAAGGACCTGGTTCACCACCTCATTCTTGGTTTATAGGTTTTGCACCTTATGATGATCCACAGATAGCTGTGGCGGTAATTGTAGAAAATGGAGGACAGGGAGGAAAGTTAGCGGCTTCTATAGCTTCGCAAGTTATAAGAACAGCATTACGAAAATAATTGAAATTTTAAAATTCCCCGGGAAATTTTGTTGTAAAAAGTAAATTTGTTGTAAATTTAATGTTATAATATAGGCAATAAGCGGATTATCGAATTATATGCAAAAATATTTAACATTATGACAGGATAAAAAGGAGAAAATATGAAGGGGAAAACTCATGCGGAAATGGGAATAGTTACTTTTTTGTCCGTTTACAACGTACTTCCGGGGAAATTTAATTATATAGGCCTTTTAATAGTGGCATTTTCATCAATACTTCCAGATGTGGATCACCCTAAAAGTATAATAAACAAATATATACTTCCATTTAGAAATAAGACAAGTAAGATTATGGTGTATAGCTCTTTAGGGATAGGACTACTTTGGTACGATTATCTTTATACTAATGCACCTATTATTAAAGCTATTGGCATATCGTTTATAATAATAGCTGTGTCTTCTCATAGAAATGGATTGACTCACAGCTTGATGGGTATGATATTGTTTTCTTTTATTATAGGATATTTAGGAAACATGTATAATGTACACTATCTGGTGTACTATTTTATGATAGGATATGGAATGCATCTCCTTTGTGATATGGTTACCAATAGAGGGGTACCCCTTTTTTACCCTTTTAAGAATAAAAAATTTAAACTGCCGTTAACTTATAATACTAATTCTAAAATTGGTTGTGTAATAGAGGATTTTTTAATGATATTTGGACTTTTATTTACAATATACAAGCTTCCAATCATATTTTGTAAGTAGTTTTAGGAGTGGATGTAGTGTTTGATTTTGAATATCAGTTAAAGGTATTACCGGATAAACCAGGAGTATATTTAATGAAAAACTCTTTAGGTGAGGTAATATATGTTGGAAAGGCAAAAATTTTAAAGAATAGAGTTAGGCAGTACTTTCAAAATTCTAAGAATCATTCTGAAAAGGTAAAGGCTATGGTGAAGCATATTGCTGAGTTTGAATATATAGTTACAGATTCAGAAATGGAAGCTCTTATTTTAGAATGTAATTTAATTAAAAAATATAGACCTAGGTATAATATACTTTTAAAGGATGACAAAGGATATCCTCTCATAAAAATAACAGTAAATGAGGATTTCCCAAGAATAATATCCGCTAGAAATATGGTAAAGGATGGCTGTAAATATTTTGGACCTTATATTAGTCCTTCTGCTGTATATGAAACTATGGAAATTATAAAAAAGATATTTCCAATTAGAACTTGCAGACTATCAATAAAAGAAGGAGAAATGAAGGGAAGGCCTTGTTTAAACTACTATATAGGGTTGTGTAAGGCTCCTTGTACTGGATATATTACTAAAGAGGAATACGGAAAAATCGTGAGTGGAGTTATGGATTTCTTATCAGGAAAAAATAGAGACATAAGTAAAAAGCTTAAAGAAGATATGGAAATTGCCTCAGAAAAACTCGAATTTGAAAAAGCTGCAGAGCTGAGAGATAAAATCCTAGCAGTGCAAAAGATAATTGAAAAACAAAAGATAACCACTGGAGGATTTGAAGATGAAGATTTTATAAATATGTATTCAGATAATGTGGACAGCTGTATTCAAGTATTTTTCTCTAGATCCGGAAAAATAATAGGAAGAGAGCATTTTATTTTAGAAAATACTCAGGATTTGCCTAAGGGTGAAATAGTATCAAATTTTATAGAGGGGTTTTATGGGGGAACTGCATATATAGCAAAAACAATATATGTGCCTGAAGCTGATGAAATTGAACTTCTCCAGAATTGGCTTAGTATGAAAAAAGATGCCCGGGTATATATTAAAATACCTCAAAAAGGAGAAAAAAGGGCTACTTTAAATATGGTGGAGGAAAATGCTAAGACAACTTTGAAAAATTTTAAATTGAAATTAATTCAAGATAAAAAGATGTACAATACTTCTCTTGAAGAACTTACAGAAGCATTAGACATGGAAGATATACCCCACAGAATAGAAGCGTATGATATATCTAATATTCAGGGCGTGGATTCAGTAGGTACTATGGTAGTGTTTGAAAATGGAAGAGCTAAAAACAGTGATTATAGAAGATTCAAAATAAATTCCGTAAAAGGAGCCAATGATTACGATAGTATGAGGGAAATACTGACTAGAAGATTTAAGCATGGCTTTGATGAAATAGAAAGAATAAAGAAAAAAAATTTAAAGTTTAGTGCAGGAAAGTTTTGTGCCTTCCCAGATTTAATTCTTATGGATGGTGGAAAGGGTCAGGTAAATGCAGCCTTGGAGGTGTTAAAAAAATTTAATATAGACATACCTGTGTGTGGAATGGTAAAAGATGATAGACATAGGACTAGGGGACTTATATATAAAAATGAAGAAGTTTTGATATCTCCGCATTCTAATGTAATTAAACTCATTGCTAGAATACAGGACGAAGTTCATAGGTTTGCAATAACCTATCATAGGAGTTTGAGAAATAAAAGAGTACTTCATTCTGTATTAGAAGACATACCTAATGTAGGTAACAAGAGAAGAAAAGAATTGTTAAAAAAATTTGAGAGTATAGAGAATATAAAAAAAGCTACCATGAATGAACTTATGGATACACCTTCAATAGATAGACGTACGGCGGAAAGCATAATTTCATACTTTAAAAAAAATGAAAATTAAATATAGGATTTCTAAGCATTAGATGGAGTTAAAACTTCATCTAATGTCAATAACTGTGTTTATAAATCCTATATTTTTAACTTTATTTTGGGAAAAAATTTAGTTTGATAGATAAAAGAAAATATGATACAATTTGTAATTGCATTGTATATTATAATTACATAGTGTAACGCTTAATTTTAATTTTCAAGGAGAATATTTATAATGAATAAGTTTAAAGATTTTGCTACAAATTTAGAGAAAATATTAGATAAAGAAGACATAAAAATAGACGAACCTATGAAGGAACATACTTCTTTTAGAGTAGGAGGTCCTGTAGATATATTAGTTACTCCTAAAAAATTTCAGGAAGTAGTAGATGTTATAACGTTATGTAAAGAACATAATATACCTTATTATATAATGGGAAATGGTTCTAATTTACTTGTTAAAGATGGCGGAATAAGAGGCATAATGATTAAACTTATAAAACTAAATGAAGTTAAAGTTGAGGACAATAAGATTATTACAGAAAGCGGTGTATCGCTAAAGGATATTTCAACTACTGCCCTTAATAACAAGCTATCAGGTTTTGAATTTGCCTGTGGCATACCTGGAAGCGTAGGTGGGGCAGTTACAATGAATGCAGGTGCTTATAATGGCGAAATTTCACATGTTGTAGAAAGTGCAAAAGTCATAGATAATGAAGGAAAAATCAAAGTATTAGATAGAAAACAATTAGAGTTAGAATATAGAAGCAGTTCCATTTTGAAATACAAATATACTGTCCTAGAAGTAACTTTTAATTTGGAGCATGGGGATTATGAGAAGATAAAAAACCGTGTAGAAGATTTGAATAGAAGGAGAAATGAAAAACAACCTCTAGAATATCCATCTGCAGGAAGTACCTTTAAAAGACCAGAAGGGTATTTTGCTGCAAAACTTATAGAAGACAGTGGATTAAAGGGAAAGAGTGTAGGTGGCGCCCAAGTATCTGAAAAGCATTCAGGATTTATAATAAATAAGGGAAGTGCAACAGCAAAAGATATCTTAGATTTAATAGCTATTGTACAGCATAAAGTTAAGGAAAAATTTAATGTAGACTTGTATACTGAAGTTAGAGTTATAGGGGAAGAGTAGAGAGCGGAGAATTGGTGCTGTGTATTGCACTGGTTCCCCTTTTTAGGTTGTATTTATTGTTGTAGTTTGTTGTGATATAATTAGAAAAAGTAAAAATATTTTTAAATGGAGGGATGTGACTATGAGATTTGTTATAGTGACAGGATTATCTGGAGCGGGAAAAACTCAGGCTATAAGAAGTTTAGAAGATTTAGGGTACTTTTGTGTAGATAATCTTCCTCCTACACTAATACCGAAATTTGCGGAAGCATGCTATAAAACTGATGGGAAAATAGATAAAATAGCCCTGGTAATAGATATAAGAGGAGGTCAATTTTTTAATGACATATTTGAAAGCTTGAATTATCTAAAGGAGCAGGGTTATAAATATGAAATATTGTTTTTAGATGCTTCAGAGGAAGTACTTATTAAAAGATTCAAAGAATCCAGGAGAAAACATCCTCTAGCACCTGACGGAAGAATTTTAAATGGTATAATTATGGAAAGAAACAAACTTAGAGAATTGAAAGACAGGGCAGACAACATAATAGATACATCTAATTTAGTAACTAGGGAACTTAGAGAAGAGATAACTAAGATATATTCAGAAGAAGGACAGATGGAAACAGAGCTTATGATTACCGTACTTTCTTTTGGATTTAAATATGGCATACCTGTTGATTCAGATCTAGTATTTGATGTGAGATTTTTACCAAATCCTTTCTATATACCTGAGTTAAAAGAATATTCAGGTAAGGATACCTCTGTAATGAAATATATAATGAGTTTTAAGGAGACTAATGAATTTATAAATAAACTGGAAAGTATGTTAGAATTTTTAATTCCAAATTATCTAAAAGAAGGAAAGAGACAACTGATTATCTCCATAGGATGTACCGGGGGAAGGCATCGTTCTGTATTTATTGCAAATGCCATTTATAATAGACTAAAAAACAATGGGCATAAGGTTAATATTGATCATAGAGATATAGAAGAAGATGTTAATAAAGGTGGTAAAAAATTATGAAGATTGTAGATTGGCTTAGACCTGGCATAAAAGTTAAAAGGTGGGTTATGCTTGGAGCCATGGGAGTACTCTTTATAATATTTGGAGTAATAGAATTTGTAAACAGAAGATTTTACAGCCTTTACTATATATCATTTTATGTATTTTTAATTATATCCGGGATATTTGTAGTATATATTTCCATAACTCAAGGTATGAGATCTATAATAGCACTTATAAATAAAGGATATTTAAGTGTATCGTTAGATTCCAGAAAGTTAGAAAATTTAATATATGAAAAACGTCTTTTGGTAAAAGGTCCTAAAATTGTTGCTATTGGAGGAGGAACAGGCCTTTCCACTATGCTAAGAGGACTTAAATACTATACGTCTAATATAACTGCTATAGTAACTGTAGCAGATGATGGAGGAGGTTCCGGGGATTTAAGGGAAGATCTTGGAATGCTCCCACCAGGAGACATAAGAAACTGTATAATGGCACTTGCTGATACTGAGCCACTTATGGAAGATTTACTCCAGTATAGATTCAAGGATGGAAGATTGAAAAATCAGAGCTTTGGAAATTTATTTTTGGCAGCTATGGATGGAATATCCGGAAATTTTGAAGAAGCCGTCCATAAAATGAGTTCTGTACTTGCGGTAACAGGTAAGGTAATGCCTGTTACCCTTGACAATTTAACTTTAAAGGCCAGATTGAAAGACGGATCTATTGTAGAGGGAGAATCAAATATTCCCCAAAAAGCAATAGAAAGAAATAGTCCAATAGATAAAATTTTTATAGAACCTAGAGGTGCTAGGGCATTAAAAGAAGCCGTAGAAGCCATAAAAGAAGCCGATGCAGTAATACTTGGACCAGGTAGCTTGTATACGAGTGTAATACCAAATCTTTTAGTTGGTGATATAGCTAGTGCACTGCAAAATACAAATGCTGTAAAGCTTTATGTTTCAAATATAATGACCCAGCCGGGAGAAACGGATGGATTTTCTGTAGAAGACCATATTAGTGCTATATTTAATCATGTGGGTGCTCCCATAATAGATTATGTAATTATAAATGTAGGTAAAATAAATACAGAGTTAGAAGGGAAATATAAAGAAGAAGAATCTCATTTAGTTAAAATAAATGAAGATTTAGTAGCTTCTATGGGGGTAAAAGTAATTGAAGGAGATTTTATAAGTATTAAGAATGGACTTATAAGACATAATTCTGAAAAATTGGCTTCCATACTTATAGAAACTATTATGGATAAAAAGCTGTTATTTGATAGAAAGAAGATAATAGAATATTTTTATTTATCAGAAAGATTAAAGGAAAATAGGAGATAAGTGGGAGATATATATGTCATTTTCATTGAAAGTAAAAAATGAAGTTTGTAGGTACTCAAATATAGATGAGGAAGAAGCTATAGCAGAATTGTCTGCCATAATGAAGGTTAGTGGAACTTTGATGCTTGGAGGAAAGAGGCAGTTTAGCTTTAAGATAATTACTGAAAATGCTGCAATTGCCAGATTCATATTTAAGATATTGAAGGATATTTTTCATATACATACTAGAATCCTGGTTAAAAAGAGTAATTCTTTAAAAAAAAATAATGTGTATGTAATAATGATAACAGAAGATGCTGATGTAAGATCCATACTTAAAAAAGTAGGACTTTTAAAGGAGGAAGAAGATGTTTTTTCACTGGATTATAGTATAACAGAAGATATTAAGGAAAATGAAAAGCTAAAAAAGGCATATATAAGGGGAGCTTTTTTAGGTGGTGGGAGTATAAGTAATCCAGAAAAGACGTATCACCTTGAATTTGTGACTCATGACAGTGATTATGCATTGGATTTAAGTAAACTTATAAATGGATATGGATTGAATTCTAAAGTAATACAGAGAAAGAGTAGTTTTATAGTGTATATTAAAGAAGGAGAGCAAATAGTGGATCTTTTGAATATAATAGGAGCACACTCTTCTCTTTTGGAATTAGAGAACATAAGGATAATGAAGGAAATGAGGAATAATGTAAATAGGCTGGTGAATTGTGAGACTGCAAATTTGAGTAAAACTGTTAATGCGGCAGTAAGACAAATGGAGAGTATAAAGCTTATACAAAAAGAGATAGGGTTAAACAGGCTGCCTGAAAACTTAAGGGATATTGCAGAACTTCGGTTAAATTATCCGGATGAATCTTTAAAAGAATTAGGTGAAATGTTGAATCCTAAAGTAGGTAAATCTGGAGTAAATCACAGACTTAGGAGAATTGAGAAAATAGCAGATGAACTGAGAAAAGAAAGGTAGGCACAGATTATATGTCAAAACATGAGGATATAATCAAGTACATACTTTCACTAGAAACTGGTACTAAAATTTCAGTGAGAAGTATAGCAAGTGAGTTAGGGGTTAGTGATGGAACGGCATATAGAGCTATAAAAGATTCAGATAGCCTTGGAATAGTTACTACAATCCCAAGAGTAGGAACTGTGAGAATTGAAAAAGTTGAAAAGAAAAATATGGAGTCTCTAACTTATGGTGAAGTAATAAATATAGTAGATGGAAGTTTGCTTGGGGGAAAAAATGGAGTACATAAAATACTACATCGATTTATAATAGGAGCTATGACCATAGAGGCCATGAAGCAATATATAAAAAAAGATTGTTTAGTCATAATAGGAAACAGAGAAGAAGCCCAAAGACTTGCCCTTTTAAACGATGCAGGAGTCCTTATAACTGGCGGCTTTGGATGCAGTAATCAGATAAAGAACCTAGCTAACGAAAAGTGCCTTCCTATAATATCTACTAGCTATGATACTTTTACTGTAGCTAGTATGATAAATAAAGCTATTTCAGAAAATTTAATAAAAAAAGAAATAGTGCTTGTAGAAGATATAATGCAAATTAATCCATCTTATCTTAACGTTAAGGATACGGTACTTAAATGGAAGCAAATGATGAAAGAATTTAAGCATGACAGATATCCTGTAGTAGATGATGAAAATAAACTAGTAGGAATTGTTGCACCAAAGGATTTACCAAGTCATGGTTCTGATGATGAAGTTATAGGCAGGGTGATGTCTAAGGAACCAATTACAGTAACGCCTAAAACTACAGTAGCTTATGCAGCTCATATAATGGGGTGGGATGGTATAGAATTATTTCCTGTAGTAAAAGGTAAAAAACTAATAGGAGTTATAACTAGGAAAGATGTGATAAAGGCACTTCAGTACATGGCAAGGCAGCCTCAACTAGCAGAAACTCTTGAAGACTCCATACTAAAGAAATTTGAATTTCAGGTTAAGGATGGTAGAAATTGCTTTACAGGAAGAATAACTGCAGAAATGCTAGATTCTATGGGGACAGGTTCCTGGGGTACCTTAAATATGCTTTTGTCCACTATGGCAATTGTAATCTTGAGACAGAAAAACAATGCAAATATACTTGTAGATAATATAAATACATATTTTATGAAGCCCGTACAAATTGATAATGAAATTACAATATATGTAGATGTAATAGGCAAAGGTATAAATTACTGCAAAGTAGAAGTTAGTATGCTTAATGATAAAAAGGATATAGTTGGAAAAAGCATTTTATCTGCAAAAATGATAAGAAGGTAATGTTTAATGGACAAAGGAAAACATAGATGGGTTAGCTTACACCAACATACGGAATATTCCCTCCTGGATTCTTCAGCTAAAATTCCAGAACTTATAGCCAGAGCAAAAGAACTGGGAATGGATAGTATGGCAATAACAGACCATGGTGTTATGTACGGATGTGTGGAATTTTATAAAGAAGCAAGGGCACAGGGAATCAAGCCTATAATAGGCTGCGAAATATATGTATCTCAGGGAGATATGACTATAAAGCAAAATAACGGAAAAAATGAAAACTATCATCTGGTACTTTTGGTGAAAAATGAAGAAGGATATCATAATTTAATGAAAATAGTATCCACAGCTTCTATAAAAGGATTTTATTATAAACCAAGGGTGGACCATAATTATTTGAAAAATCACAGTGAAGGGTTAATAGCACTAAGCGCTTGTATGAGTGGTGAAGTTCAATCCAATATATTAAAGGAAAATATAGATAAAGCTGAAGAGACAGCTTTATTTTATAAAAATACTTTTAAAGATGGTTTTTATTTGGAAATTCAATATCATGGAATAGCGGCTCAGCTCAAGATAAATGAACAGTTGATTTCTATGTCTAAAAAATTAAATATACCCCTGGTTGCTACAAATGATGTGCATTATATAAAAAAGGAAGATTATAGGACTCATGACATTTTACTTTGCATACAAACCGGCAAAACTGTAGATGAAGAAGATAGAATGAAATATCCTTCAGATGAATTTTATCTAAAATCTCCAGATGAAATGTATGATATGTTTTCAAATGTACCGGAGTCTCTAGAGAACACTATTAAAATAGCAGATCAGTGTAACTTTGACTATGATTTTCATAAATCAAAGCTTCCTAAGTTTCCCCTACCAGAAGATACAGATCCTTATGAGTACATGAAGGATTTATGCTATAAGGGACTTTATAAGAGATATAAGGATATAACAGACGAATTGAAAGATAGGTTGGAATATGAGCTAGGCATAATAAAGAAAATGGGGTATGTTGACTATTTTCTTATAGTGTGGGATTTTATACGATTTGCAAGAAAAAATGGCATAATGACAGGGCCAGGTCGTGGAAGTGGGGCAGGTTCTATAGTTGCCTACACTCTTGGAATAACTAAAATAGATCCTATAAAATATAACCTTATATTTGAACGTTTTTTAAATCCTGAAAGAGTATCCATGCCTGATATTGACAGCGATTTCTGTTATGAAAGGCGTGGAGAAGTAATAGATTATGTGGTAGAAAAGTATGGAAAAGATAGCGTATCTCAGATTATAACTTTCGGTACTATGGCGGCTAGAGGGTGTATAAGAGATGTAGGTAGGGTAATGAATTATGCTTATGGTGAAGTTGATAGAATAGCTAAGATGATTCCTACAGTTCCAAATATAACTATAGATAAAGCTCTTGATATGAATCCTGAATTTAAAGATGCCTATGATAGTGAGGAAAGAACTAAGGAGCTTATAGATGTGGCTAAGGCTTTGGAAGGATTACCAAGGCATACTTCTACTCACGCAGCAGGAGTTGTTATAGCCTCAGAACCTCTTGTAACCTATGTACCACTTCAAAGAAACGAAGATAATATAGTTACCCAGTTTACCATGAATACCTTGGAGGAACTTGGACTTCTCAAAATGGATTTTTTAGGCTTGCGTACTCTAACTGTATTGAGGGATACAATCATTATGGTTAAGCAAGATAAAGGGGAGAATGTCGATTTAGACAATATAGATTATGACGATAAAGCTGTTTACAATATGATAGGTGAAGGAAAGACTGTGGGAGTATTTCAACTTGAATCTCCTGGAATGACTACATTTATGAAAGAATTAAATCCAGATTCCTTGGAGGATATAATAGCAGGTATCAGTCTTTATAGGCCAGGACCTATGGCGGAAATACCTAAGTATATTAAAAATAAAAATAATCCTGAGGAAATACAATATACAACTCCACAGCTTGAACACATTCTTTCTGTTACTTATGGGTGCATGGTATACCAGGAACAAGTAATGCAAATTGTAAGGGATTTAGCAGGGTACTCTATGGGAAGAAGTGACCTCGTAAGACGTGCTATGTCAAAAAAGAAGCACCATGTTATGGAAGAAGAGCGGCATAATTTTGTATATGGAATTGTAGATGAAAATGGAGAAATTCAGGTACCGGGCTGCGTGCGAAATGGTATATCTGAAAAAATAGCCAATGATATATTTGATTCTATGATGGATTTCGCATCCTATGCATTTAATAAGTCACATGCTGCAGCCTATGCTGTAGTGGCATTTCAAACTGCCTATTTGATGTACTATTATCCTACTGAGTATACAGCAGCTATGTTAAATAGCGTAAAAGGAGACAGTGAAAAAGTAGCCTATTATATAAGGTTTGCTAAAAGTATTGGAATAGAAATAATGCCTCCAAGTATTAATGAAAGCTGCACGAAGTTTACAGTAGAAAATGGAAATATAAGATTTGGGTTATCTGCTATAAAAAATGTAGGTGAAAATGTAATAGATAGCATAGTCAGATCAAGATCAAAACATGGCAAGTTTAAAGACCTGGTGGATTTTTGCAATAGTATAGACTTAAATTCCATAAACAAGAGGGTAGTAGAGAGCTTAATTAAAGCAGGTGCCTTTGACTGTTTTGGGGTGAAGAGGTCTCAACTTATAGCAGTACATGAAAAAGTAATTGACAGCGTTACAAATTCTAGAAAAAAGAATATAGAGGGACAGGTGAGCTTGTTTTCTCAGATAGAAGAAAGCAGTGTAAGAATAAAGTATCCTTCTATAGAAGAATTTAAGAAAATGGATATGCTAGCTATGGAGAAGGAGATGACTGGACTATACCTTTCAGGACACCCATTAGAGGAATATGCAAGGACGTTAGAATTACAAACAGATACTAAAATATCTGACATAGTAAGTGGGGAGACTCTTGAAGAGAATATTATAGGGGAAGCTAAAGTAAAAGATGGAGATAGAGTTATAGTTGGTGGTATACTTTCCGAAGTATCTAAAAAGATTACTAAAAATAATGATATGATGGCTTTTGCAAAGTTAGAAGATCTCTATGGACTTATGGAGATAATAGTATTTCCCAAAGTGTTTCAGAGAGTTAAGAGCCTAATTGAAGATGATTATATGATTATAGTAAAGGGCAGAGTAAGTGTAAGGGAAGATGAACAGCCTAAGCTTCTATGTGAAGTCATAGAGCCTCTGGTGAGAATAGATACGGAAAAACTTTATATTTTGATTGAGGATCAAGATATTTTAAAGGAAGCTTTAGAGAGAATTAGACCTGTATTTGTAAACTTTAAAGGAAATATTCCCGTATATTTGTGTACAAAAAAGGAAAGAAAAAAGTTTAGGTTGGATAGGGAATTATGGATAAAATCTGATTTGGAACTTATGTCTTTTCTAAGAAAAAGCTTTGGAGATAATAATGTGAAAATTATATAGATAAGAAGTATATTTTTGTGACAAAACAACCAAAATACTATAAGAAAGAAATTTTTATAATGTTTTGGTTGTTAGAATTTTATTTGAATAAAGTTCATAATGTGGTGAAAAGTACATAATTGTATGTTATAATTATGATTGTAATTATAGTAAATTAAGTTGGTTTTAACTAAAGCGGGACATAAATAGTCCCTGCGGTCATAGGGGGTGTGCATATGAAAACAATAGCTGTGTTAACAAGTGGAGGAGATGCTCCTGGAATGAATGCTGCTATAAGGGCAGTAGTGAGGACAGCTCTAGATAAAAACTTAAATGTAATGGGAATTAAAAGAGGATATAGTGGATTAATGAATGGCGAAATAGTACCCATGCAGAGGAGTAGTGTTGCAGACATTATACAAAGAGGAGGAACTATATTAAAAACTGCTAGATCTAAGGAATTTAAAACAGAAGAGGGAAGAGAAAGAGCAGTAAATATATTAAAAACATTTAGAATAGATGGATTAGTAGTTATAGGTGGAGATGGATCTTTCAGGGGAGCACATGAATTATCTAAATTAGGGATAGCTACTATAGGATTACCTGGAACTATAGATAATGATTTGGCATATACAGATTTTACCATAGGATTTGATACAGCAGTAAATACCGTTTTAGATGCTATAAATAAGTTAAGAGATACTTCTACTTCTCATGAAAGAGTAAGCATTGTAGAGGTTATGGGAAGAAATTGTGGAGATATAGCTCTTTATTCTGGACTTGCAGGTGGAGCTGAAAATATAATTTTACCTGAAAAAGGATATGATGAACAAGAATTGTGTAGAAGTATATTAGAAGCAAAGATGAAAGGAAAAATGCACAATTTAATATTACTTGCAGAAGGTATTGGTGGAGCTGAAGCTTTAGCTGAGAAGGTTGAGAATATTACCGGTATAGAAACTAGAGCTACAAAACTTGGACATATTCAAAGAGGAGGAAGTCCTACTTGTTCAGATAGAATTTTAGCTTCAAGATTTGGATATAGAGCTGTCGAATTGTTAGAACAAGGCAAATCTTCTAGAGTTGTTGGAATTAGAAACGGAAAGGTTGTTGATTTGGATATAGACGAGGCACTAAGTGAGCCAAGAAGGTTTGACGAAAAGCTTTATGAGATAGCTTATGCGCTAGCGTAAATAATATTTTCTATTAAGGAGTGTGTTACTATGCAAAAAACAAAGATGATTTTCACCATTGGCCCTGCAAGTGGTTCAGAAGAGGTTTTGTCAGAGCTTATTGAGGCTGGAATGAACGTATCAAGACATAATTTTTCTCACGGAGATCATGAAGAACATGAGAAGAGAATAAATATGGTAAAAAAACTTAGAGAAAAATACAATAAGCCAATAGCAATAATGCTTGATACAAAGGGACCTGAGATAAGAACGGGTAATTTTAAGGAAGATAAGGCAGAATTGAAAGAAGGGCAGCAGTTTACTGTTTATTGCGGAGAAGATATTTTAGGCGATGAGACTAAATGTTCCATAACTTATGCTGAATTGAGCAATGATGTAAAAAAGGGCGACAGCATACTTATTGATGATGGTCTAGTTGGACTTGAAGTTGAGAGTGTTGAAGCAAATAAAATAAATTGCACAGTTAAAAATAGCGGGGCAGTTGGCAATCATAAAGGTGTAAATGTACCTGGAGTTTCTATATCTATTCCTGCCATAACTGAAAAAGATAAAGATGATTTGAAATTTGGATGTTATATGGAAGTAGATATGGTAGCTGCATCCTTTATAAGAAAAGCAGCTGATGTTATGGCTATAAGAAAAGTACTTGAAGCAAATGGAGGACAAGATATACAGATATTTTCTAAAATAGAAAGTCAAGAAGGCGTTGACAACATAGATGAAATAATAAAATTTTCTGATGGGATAATGGTAGCAAGAGGAGATATGGGAGTAGAAATTCCTATAGAAAAAGTACCAATGATTCAGAAATTTATAATAGAAAAATGTAATAAGGCAGGAAAGCCTGTTATAACTGCTACACAGATGCTTGATTCCATGATAAGAAATCCTAGACCTACACGAGCAGAAGCTTCTGATATAGCTAATGCTATATTTGATGGTACAGATGCTATAATGCTAAGTGGAGAATCTGCTAATGGAAAATATCCTGTGGAAGCTGCTAAAACTATGGCAAGGATAGCTAAGAGAGCAGAGGAGCAAATTAACTATGATTCTTTGCTTGAGAAAAAGAGAGAAACACATATACAAAATGTACCAAATGCTATAAGCCTTGCTGCATGTACTACAGCTTCGGAATTAAAAGCTTCTGCTATAATAACAGCTACTCAAAGCGGTAATACTGCTAGAATGGTTTCAAAATATAGGCCAGGATGTCATGTTATAGCTGTAACTCCAAGTGGTAAAGTAGCTAGGGGACTTGCTTTAAATTGGGGTGTATTCCCAATACTTGCCAAAAAGGTGGAGTCTACAGATGAAATGATAGACAATTCTGTTGAAATATCTTTGAAAAGTGGATATGTAAAAAAAGGAGACCTGGTAATCATAGCAGCAGGTATACCTGTAAGCTATTCTGGAACTACAAATATGCTTAAAGTTCATATAGTAGGAGATATACTAGCTCAGGGAAGAGGATCAGGGACTAGACCGGGTTATGGAACTGCAAAGATAGTAAGTAGTCCGAAAGAAGCAGATGAAGTAGTTGAAAAGGACGACATTTTAGTAGTTAAAGATTTGGATAAAGGATATATTAATATTTTGGATAGAGTTGCAGGAATCATATCAGAAAAAGGTGGCTTAACCTCTCACCTTGCTATTGAATGTCTTACAAGAGAAATACCTATTATTTGCAATGCAGGAGGTGCCACTGAAATATTAAAGACAGGCACATTTATTACTATGGACGTCATAAGAGGAATAGTATATAACGGCAGAGTAAATATAATGTAGTTATATTTTTAAATATTTATTGAAATTTAACATAACTTTAATGTATAATATAACAATATATGGCTAAAATTATATAACAGAGAAAGTAAGACAACTGATTCTATTTTTTGCACCTTTGCGGGTGCAATTTTTTTGTTTGTACAAAGTGTTCCTTTAATTGTATACTGTACTTATGGAAATTTTGAATTACAAATTGGATTAGTTTTAGATTTTGTTTAAGTAGGTGAATATATGAGTGAAAAGATAGAAAAAAATAAAGAATATATAATTGAAATAGATGGCATGGGATACCAGGGAGAGGGAGTTGGAAAGGTAGACGGGTTTACAATTTTTATACAGGGAGCTATTCAGGGAGAAAAGGTAAAGGTAAAAGTCATAAAGGTAAATAAAAATTTTGCTTTTGGAAAATTGCTGGAGGTACTTGAACCGTCTCCTTATAGGGCAAATCCTCTCTGCAGTATATATAAAAGATGCGGTGGATGTCAGCTTCAGCATATGTCCTATGAAGGGCAACTTGATTTCAAAAAAAAGAGGGTAAAAGATTGCTTAGAGAGAATAGGAAAATTTGAAGTAGAGGAACAGGATAAAATATTTAAAGATAATGTTTTAGAGAAAAGCAGTGAAGATACTTCAGTAAAATTGTATAACACTCTAGGTATGACAAATCCCTATAGATATAGAAATAAAGTACAATTGCCAGTAGGTAAATGTAATCAAAAAATAAATATAGGATTTTATGCAAAGGCAAGTCATGAAATAATAGATATGGAAAGCTGCCTCATTCAAGACGAAACTTCAGATAAAATAGTAAAATTTATGAGAGATTGGATTGAAAAGTATAATATAGAACCCTATGATGAAAAAACAGGCAGAGGTACTATAAAACATATAATGACTAGAAAAGGATTTGCTACAGGTGAAATTATGCTGGTAATTGTAACTTTTACTGAAAACTTGCCTCATAAAAAAGAACTTGTAGAACTTATGTGTAAGAACATATCTGGAGTAAAGAGTATAGTACATAATATAAATAATAATAAAACTAATGTGATATTGGGTAAAAAATGTGTAAATCTATGGGGACAGGATACTATAAGGGATGCTATAGGTAATTTTAAATTTAATATATCCCCTCTTTCATTTTTTCAGGTAAATCCTATTCAAACGGAAGTGCTTTACAGTAAAGCATTGGAATATGCAGGCTTAAGTGGGAATGAAGTTGTATTTGATGCTTATTGTGGTACGGGAACTATATCTTTATTTTTATCCCAAAAGGCAAAGAAAGTATATGGTGTGGAAATAATCGATGAAGCTATAAAGAATGCCAGAATAAATGCGGAGCAAAATGGGGTAAATAACGTAGAGTTTATAACAGGAAAGTCTGAAGTAGTGATACCAGAGCTCATAAGCAAAGGAATAAAGGCTGATGTGGTAGTGGTTGATCCACCAAGAAAGGGATGTGATATGGGGCTCCTTAAGGCAATTGCAGATATGACACCAAGAAATGTAGTTTATGTGTCCTGTGATCCTGCAACTCTTGCAAGGGATTTAGCAGTCTTTAGGAAACTTGGATACATGACTAAGGAGGTGCAGCCTGTGGATATGTTTGCACAGACTGCCCATGTGGAGACTATAGTTTCGCTACAAAGGAAAGATATGTAGAAATCCTTGATTTTAAGCACTTTCTCAAACATATCGTGTTTATAGAAAATAGTGATAAAAGCCGAAATAAAGAGATAAAAAATTATATTAATGTTTCAGTAGTAGTTGATATAGAGTGTGGAGATACAATAAAATAAGGTTTATAAGGGATGGGATATTGAGTAAAAATGGTATCTCCCTTATTTATTTTTAGGCGTTTAGAAATGAACGTCTATTTTTATACCCAGATTAAAAAGGAAGTGATAATGATGCCTATATTACTGTATTCAAATCACAAAAAGAAGCCAGGTTCTCCATCACTTAAGTTGTAGATAACATTTAGCATAATAGTTCCTTGTTCTGTCTAACTACTATTTACCTTTATGACCGGGCTTTGTCAAGGGTGTGAAGCACGTAAGCTTGCCCTTGATAAAGAATGGACAGAAAGGTATGCTTTATTCAACAGAATAAGAAAATAATTGTAAATTAAACATTATAAATAAAAAAGAGGTAAAGTATATGGAATTAAAGCACGTAATCCCAAACATGGAAAAGGTATTTGGAAATCTGGAGTATGCAGGAGAAGGCAAGGTTGAATAGCGTAGTTAAAATGGTCGTATGTCTATCCTTTCTCGCAGTTATAATCTTTATTCTGACATTCAGAGAGCAAATGATATTGTAGTGATATTTGGTGAAAATCACTTTGAAGTTGAAGAAAAAGTGGAAGCGATAAAGGATACATTGAGATATAGAGAAAGATAATATTGATATTCTATTAGTCCATAATTATAAAGCTAAACATAGCATACAAAGAGACATTTACAATTCCATGTGGTAAAATTAAATAAAGTTGTAATTTTATGAGTGCAGGTGATAAATATGGGAGATAATCGAAGGATTTTTTCTGATAATGAAAAGATGCTCTTATTTAATGAGGTGGATGGCCGGTGTCCAATTTGCGGAAAAGCTTTAACTAATAAGAAAAGTGGACAAATTATTAAAATGTTTGAAGTGGCACATATATATCCTGCAAATCCACATCCAGAGGAAGAAAAATTATTGGAAAATGAGGAACGCCTAAGTGAGGATATTAATAGTTTAGACAATGTTATAGCAGTATGTAGAATATGTCATAAAAAATTTGATACACCTCGAACTATAGAAGAATATCGTTCATGGGTAAGACTTAAAAAGAAGTTGTTGCAGGATGCAAAATTAAAAAATACATATGCACTTTTTAATATAGAGGAAGAAATAAAGGAGATATTGAAAAATTTAAATGATGAATCTTTGGAGGAGGAATTAGTTCGTTTAAGTTATGAATCTTTAAGAATAGAGCAAAAAGCTAATAATACATTACCTTTTGCAATAAAGCGTACTATCAAAAATGATGTGGTAGACTATTTTGATTATATCCATAAGATATTTGTTGAAATGGATGAAGTAACTCCATATAAATTTGATACCTTAGCAGCTCAAATAAAAAGTTTTTATTGTAAAACCATGCAAATCAATCCTAATCAAGAATTTGTATATTCTTCTTTAGTTGACTGGTTAAACGAAAAAACAGGTTCATATTCAAGGAGAGCCTGCGAAATTGTGATTGCATATTTTGTACAAGATTGTGAGGTGTTTTCATGATATTGCCTAATAAGTTAATAAGTTTCCAAGATTGCATTCTTGCAAAAACAGTGTATATTTTAGAAAAGATATGTGATACTAACTATTCAGTAAGTGAGTTATATGAAGTTGTAAAAAAGTATTTCAAGGATTTGAACGAATATATGTTAGCGTTAGATGTTTTATATGTTCTTGAAAAGGTAGAATATAATGAGGAGTTACAGGTGATACAGTATGTTAAAAAAAATAATTTGTGATATATTTTTGGAAAAAGAAGTTATATTTCATGAAGGATTAAATGCGATTGTAGGAGATGACGTTGCTTCTAATTCAATAGGAAAATCAACCATGCTTATGATTATTGATTTTATATTTGGTGGCAATGATTATATAAATAAAAACCACGATGTAGTAGAACAGTTAGGACATCATAATTTTAGATTTATTTTTAATTTCGATAACCATAATTATTACTTTATTAGGAGTACAAATGAATATACATCTGTTTCAATTTGCAATGAAAAATTTGAAGTTTTAGAAAGTATATCAACAGAAGAATATACTGCATGGTTACAGAAAAATTATAAGTGTCAATTAGAATCGTTATCATTTAGAAATATTGTTGGAAGGTATTTTAGAGTTTATGGTAAAGAGAACCTAATTGAAAAAAAGCCAATTCAATATTTTGAGAAAGAAAGTGCTCCAAAATCAATATTAGCTTTGCTAAAATTATTTGATAAATATAAATCGTTAAAAGCATATGAGGAACAAATTGAAAAGTTAAAAAAAGATAAATTGACATTAACAAATGCTGCCAAAAAGAATTTTTTACCTAATGTAAGTACAAAAAGTTTATTTAGTAAAAATGAAAAAAAAATTGCTGAACTAAATATACGATTAGAAAAAATAAAGAAAGAAATCGTAATGACTTCTCTTGATTTAGAGTCAATGGTCTCACAAGAAGTATTAAAGCTTAAGCGTGAAAAAAGCTTGCTCACTACTAAAGTAAACACACATCGTAGTAGATTACTCCGAACTCAGAATAATATAAAAAACAAACCAGTTAAAATTAATGCCGAGTTAGAACAATTTGTATATTATTTTCCGAATTTTAATGTAGAGCAGATTAATAAGGTCGAAGAATTTCATAAAAATATAACTAAAATTTTAAAAAGCGAACTTGTGACAGTAGAGAAGGAATTAAAAGCAAAAATAAAAAAATTTGACAATCAGATAAAAGAAATAGATAAGCAAATAGAACAGAAGCTGTCAATTAAAGATGCTCCTAAATTAGCAGTGGATGAAGTGGTTGATTTGGTTGCACAAATCAAACAGCTTAGTGATGAAAATGGTTATTATACGAAGAAGAAGCAGTTGGAAGCATCTATATCTCAAGCTAATCTTGATTTAAGTGAATTAAAAGAAAAGGCATTGGATGAAATATGTAATAAAATAAATGTTAGAATGTATGAATTAAATAAACAAATTTATGTTGATGGAAGAAGATCACCAACGTTAAATATTCATGGAAATAAATATTCGTTTAATACTGCTGGAGATACAGGAACAGGGACAGCTTTTGCCAATTTAATTTCATTTGACCTTGCATTATTGGAATTAACGTGTTTACCAGCCATAGCACATGATTTACCTTTATTAAAGAATATTGAAAATGCAGCTTTAGAAAATATCATATCAATTTACAGTCAAAGTAAAAAACAAATATTCATTGCTATTGACAAATTGAGTTCTTATGATGAAAAAGCAACTCGCATCATAAATAAGCATAAGGTATTACAGCTTTCAAAAGATAAGTTACTTTTTATAAAAAATTGGAAAAATAATAAGTAGAATTTAATAGCAACAGCCTATCGAAAGGCGAATGGTCAATATGTGAGAAAAAATCAATGGAAAGATACTATGTTTAGGCGTTCAGAAATGAACGTCTATTTTTATACCTAAATTAAAAAGGAAATGGTAATAATGTTTATATTGTTGTATTTAAATTACAAAAAGAAATCACGCTCTCCACCATTGAATTGAGAGAACAGTTAGTATAATGTTTCCTTATTCTGCTTACCTGCTATTTACCTTTTTGACCGGGCTTTGTCAAGGGTGTGAAGCACGTAAGCTTGCCCTTGATAAAGAACGGGTAGAAAGGTATGCTTCATGCAGCAGAATAAGGAAACAATTACAATTTAATTATTATAAATAAAAATGAAAAGAGGTTAAAATATATGGAACTAAAATATGTTATTCCTAACATGGAAAAAACATTTGGAAACTTGGAGTATGCAGGAGAAGGAAAAGTTGAACAGCGCAGAATGAACGGTCGTATGTCAATTCTTTCTCGTAGTTATAATTTATATTCCGACATTCAGAGAGCTGATGATATTGTAGTTATATTGCCACTGGAAGCTGGTGAAAAACATTTTGAAGTAGAAGAAAAAGTAAAACTTATCAATCCTCGTATCACCGCAGAAGGATATAAAATTGGAAATCGTGGTTTTACAAATTATATTCTGAACGCAGATGATATGGTGAAAGCATAAAGAAAGAGAGGTGGAAAAAATGAGATTAGCTGAAGGAATTGTAATTGACAAGGAAAAGACATTTGGAGTGTTGAAGTTTTCTGCACTTCGCCGTGAGGTGCATATCAACAATGAAGATGGTACGGTAAGTGATGAAATTAAGGAACGTACCTATGACCTTAAATCCCGTGGACAGGGTTGTATGATACAGGTGAGTATTCCAGCTGCTGTTCCTTTAAAAGAGTTTGACTATAACGCCGAAGTGGAACTTGTAAATCCTGTAGCAGATACGGTGGCAACTGCCACTTTTAGAGGAGCAGACGTGGACTGGTATATAAAAGCCGATGATATTGTACTAAAAAACAAACAGGCAATCTCTCATGTTAAAAACCAACAGCCACAGCCTCAAAATAAAGGGAAATAGAGCATTTATATTTCTCGGAAAGGATGATTTATGAAACATTTCATCTATAAAGGAAGACGAATTAGAGCAAGTGATAAAAATTTGGTCTTACGGTTTGCTGTTATTTCACTTACTATAGTTTTCATACTGGTGTTATTGGTTTTTCATGGGAAACGTCTCATGACAATGGACTGGCAAAAGGTTAGTCTCACACATGATGGCAGTTTTCAATTTTCTATCACGTCCTATCTGATATTTAGTATAATTATTGCTACAGCAGTAAGTCTGGTTGGGGCTTGTTCTTATTATCATTTTCGGCGTGACTATGTGAAACAGCTAATGCACCGTCAAAAGCTGGCAAGAATGATACTTGAAAATAAATGGTATGAATCTGAACAGATACAAAGTGATGGACTCTTTAAAGACCTGCCATCTGGCAGATCAAAAGAGAAAATCAGTCATTTCCCGAAGATGTATTATCTGCTAAAAAATGGCTTGATTCATATACACGTGGAAATTACTCTTGGAAAGTATCAAGATCAGCTTCTGCACCTGGAAAAGAAACTGGAAAGTGGCTTGTACTGTGAATTGGTGGACAAAGAGTTAAAGGATTCTTATGTGGAATACACCCTGCTCTATGATATGATTGCCAACCGAATTACTATTGATGAGGTAAAGGCAGAACACGGAAGGCTAAGGCTCATGAAGAATATCTGGTGGGAATATGACAAACTCCCTCATATGCTTATAACCGGAGGCACAGGTGGAGGGAAGACGTACTTCATCTTCTCCATTATTGAAGCATTACTGCATACAAATGCCGTCCTTTATGTTCTTGATCCCAAAAATGCTGACCTTGCCGATCTTTCTTCTGTTATGCTAAATGTATATTACAAACAGCAGGATATGATTGACTGTTTGTATCAGTTTTATGATAATATGATGAAACAAAATGAAGAAATGAAGTTGATGGCGAATTACAAAACAGGTGAAAACTATGCCTATTTAGGACTGCCGGCTCATTTCCTCATTTTTGATGAGTACCCTTCATTTATGGAGATGATAGGTAAAAAAAGTACGCAGGTTATGAGCAAGCTAAAACAAATTGTCATGTTAGGGCGCCAAAGTGGTTTCTTCTTAGTCTTAGCTTGTCAGAGACCAGATGCAAAATATTTAGGAGATGGAATTAGGGATCAGTTTAATTTTCGTGTAGCACTTGGCCGTATGTCAGAAATGGGATACGGTATGATGTTTGGCGAGACTGACAAAGATTTTTTCCTAAAACAGATAAAAGGACGTGGTTATGTGGATACAGGTACAAGTGTAATATCGGAGTTTTATACTCCACTTGTACCAAAAGGACATGATTTTATAAAAGAGATAGAAAAACTAGAGAAAAGCAGGCAGAACGGCCAGGCGGCGTGCGAAGCGAAAGCCGCAGGGACGGACTGACCTGCTTTTGGTGTGGCGTTAGCCACACCAGCGATTAGCCCCCCGTATCTAACAGGGGGGCACAAATACAATAAAAAACAGTTTTAAAATCCTGTAGATACCTTAGTATATAAAGGTTTCCGGGATTTTTTAAGGATGTCAACTACAACCCTTTCAGTTGACATCCTTTTTTTATTGGAGGGATGTAATTGAGTGAAAACAGTTTATGGTTGCAGGAACTAAAGGAAAAGAGAACTTACTATGGTATCTCACAAAACCGCCTTGCAGTTACAGCAGGAATCACAAGACAGTATCTAAGCGACATTGAAAATGGCAGAGCTTCACCGTCGGAAGACATCAAAGAGACTATTTTAAAATCACTGGAACGCTTTAATCCTGACTCACCTCTTGAAATGTTGTTTGACTATGTGAGGATACGCTTCCCTACTGTAAATGTAAAGCATGTTATTGAAGATATACTGCTTCTCAAAATAAAGTATATGCTTCATGAGGACTATGGTTTCTATTCCTATGCAGAGCATTATGCTTTGGGAGATATTTTTGTAATGGTATCACATGATGAAAAGAAAGGTGTACTTCTGGAACTTAAAGGACGGGGCTGCAGGCAATTTGAGGGATTCCTTCTGGCGCAGCACAGAAGCTGGTACGATTTTTTCATGTGTGCAATCAGTGAAGGCGGTGTATTCAAGCGGCTGGATCTAGCTATAAATGACAAGGCAGGTATACTTGATATCCCCAAGCTCACTGAAAAATGTCGAAATGAAGAATGTATTTCAGTGTTTCGTAGCTTCAAGAGCTATCGAAGTGGTGAGCTTATACACCGTGAGGAAAAAGAAGCTATGGGAAATACACTTTATATCGGTTCACTGAAAAGTGAAATTTACTTTTGTATATATGAAAAGGACTACGAACAGTACGTAAAAAACGGCGTTCCCATAGAGGAATCAGAGGTTAAGAATCGTTTTGAAATTAGGCTCAAAAATGATAGAGCCTATCATGCAATCATTGACCTACTGTCATATAGGGATGCAGATCGTACAGCCTTTTCCATTATAAACCGTTACCTGCGTTTTGTTGACAAAGTAGAAAATAAGAGGCGCAGTGAATGGAAAATAAATAAAAACTGGGCCTGGTTTATAGGCAAGGATCGTGAAAAGTTGAAACTTACCACCAAACCGGAGCCCTATTCTTTTGTACGTACCTTAAATTGGCTGCAAAGACAAGTTGCCCCGACATTAAAGGTGGCACTTTTAATCGATCAGATACGTAACACAAACGTCATTTATGACATTATACAAAATGCCAGACTCACAAAAAGGCATGAGAAAATACTACAGCAGCAGGTAGATACTGCCGAACAGATGGTAACTAACTGCAGGTGATAAATAGAATTTTATTTGATTATATAATGAAAGATTATGGAAGGAGAAATGTGCAATGAATTTCGGACAGAATCTATACAACTGGTTTTTAAGCAATGCCCAGTCACTTGTGCTCATGGCAATTGTAGTAATCGGACTTTACCTTGGTTTCAAGAGAGAGTTTTCCAAGCTCATCGGTTTTCTTATAATTGCACTTATTGCCGTAGGACTGGTATTCAATGCTTCTGGTGTCAAGGATGTACTCTTGAATCTGTTTAACAGAGTTGTTGGTGCATAGGGAGGTGAAAGCTATGGAAATGCAAGTCTATATTGCCAATCTTGGTAAATACAACGAAGGTGAATCAGTGGGTGCATGGTTCACTCCACCTATAGATATGGAAGATGTCAAGGAGCGCATCGGCTTAAATGGTGAGTATGAAGAATATGCCATACATGATTATGAGCTTCCCTTTGACATTGACGAATACACATCCATTGATGAAATCAACCGCCTGTGCTCTATGGCAGAAGAATTGGAAGGAACTCCCATCGAGGATGAAATGAGGGAAATCCAAAGAACTTTCTTTGGCAGTTTTGAGGAAATGGTTGAGCATAAGGATGATATCATCTGTTATCCTGATTGTGACGACATGGAGGATGTTGCCTACTATATTCTTGAGGAATCCGGAAGGCTTGGTGAGATCCCCTCCGATTTACAAAACTATATTGACTATAAAGCCTATGGACGAGACCTGGAGATTGAAGGAAATTTTCTTGTCACTCCACACGGTATTTTTGAATATGCAGGTTAGTTAAAAAGTTTTCAGAAAAGGTGCCAGTGCTCTAATTGTCCCCTGTCAATTTATGCACTGGCCACCTTTCCTATTGAAAATTAAAAAGAGAAAGGATTGTTACATGTGAAGAAAATCAAAAGCTATACAAGTATTTGGAATGTGGAGAAAGTTATATATGCCATCAATGATTTTCAGCTGCCTTTTCCAGTTACATTCACGCAGATGGCATGGCTTGTCTGCTCCCTGCTTCTGGTGGTTATGTTTGCAAATGTTCCGCCTCTTTCAATGATTCACGGAGAACTTCTTAAATATGTGGGAATTCCGGCTGTGCTTACATGGTTTATGTCACAAAAGACTTTTGACGGTAAAAAGCCCTTTGGCTTTTTAAAATCCGTGCTTTCATATATCATCAGACCAAAAGTCACTTATGCAGGAAAACCAGTGAGACTTAAAAAAGAAATTGTAGACGAAGTTATTACCTCAGTTAGGAGTGAAATTTATGACGTATCCCATTAAGTATATAGAAAACAACCTTGTATTTAATCATGATGGAGAATGCTATGCTTATTATGAGATGATACCTTATAATTACTCATTTCTCAGTCCAGAAGAAAAATATCAGGTCCATGACAGTTTTCGTCAGCTTATAGCTCAGAGCCGTGATGGGAAAATACATGCCCTGCAGATTGCAACAGAATCAAGTATAAGGGTAACACAGGAAAACAGCAAGAGAGAAGTTAGCGGAAAATTAAGGAAAGTTGCCTATCAAAAAATAGACCAGCAGACAGAAGCTTTAGTTGATATGATTGGTGAAAACCAGATTGACTATCGCTTTTTTATTGGCTTCAAGCTTCTTTTAAACGAGCAGGAAGTTAGCATTAAAACTATAAGTGAGTCCATAGTTATGACTTTTTCTGATTTTATACATGAGGTCAATCACAAGCTCATGGGTGATTTCGTCAGCATGAGCAATAAGGAAATTGACAGGTTTATGAAGATGGAACGCTTATTAAAAAGCAAAATTTCCCGCAGATTCAAATTTAGAAGGCTAGATAAGAATGATTTTGGGTACTTAATTGAACATCTCTATGGAAAGACAGGTACGCCTTATGAGGAGTACAAATACCATTTGTCTATAGAAAAATTAAAGCAGGAAACTCTGGTAAAAAGATATGACATTATAAAACCTACTCGCTGCCTGGTTGAAGAAAAACAGAGATACTTGAAAATCGAACATGAAGATCAGACGACCTATGTTTCCTATTTTACTATCAATTCTATTGTAAGAGAGCTTGATTTTCCATCCTCGGAAATTTTCTACTATCAACAGCAGCAATTCACCTTCCCTATAGACACATCTATGAATGTAGAAATTGTTACTAATAAAAAAGCTTTGGCTACCGTTAGAAACAAGAAAAAAGAGCTTAAAGATTTGGACAATCATGCCTGGGAGTCCAACAATGATACAGGAAATGACGTTTTAGAGGCCCTTGATAATGTAAATGAGCTGGAAACCAGTCTTGATAAGACAAAGGAAGCCATGTATAAGTTGAGCTATGTTATAAGGGTATCAGCTCCAAGTCTTGATGAATTGAAACGACGTTGTAATGAAGTCATGGACTTTTACGATGATTTAAGCATTAAGCTGGTGCGGCCCTTTGGAGATATGCTGGGGCTGCATGGTGAATTTCTCCCTGCCAGCAAGCGCTATATGAATGATTATATCCAGTATGTTACCAGTGATTTTCTGGCCGGTTTGGGTTTTGGTGCTACACAGATGCTTGGAGAAACAGAAGGTATCTATATTGGATACAATCTTGACACCGGGCGCAATGTGTACTTGAAGCCTAGTCTTGCAGCCCAGGGCGTGAAAGGTTCTGTCACTAATGCTCTTGCAGCAGCTTTTCTTGGTTCACTTGGTGGTGGTAAATCATTTTCAAACAATCTGCTTGTTTATTATGCTGTTCTCTATGGAGGTCAGGCAGTAATTGTTGATCCAAAGTCCGAGCGTGGCAGGTGGAAAGAAAACCTTCTGGAAATTGCCGATGAAATCAATATTATTAACCTTACAAGAGAAGAAAGTGACAAGGGATTGCTTGACCCTTATGTGATTATGAAAAAAACAAAGGATGCAGAAAGTCTTGCAATTGACATTCTTACTTTTCTAACCGGAATTTCAAGTCGTGACGGTGAAAAGTTTCCAGTTCTTCGTAAAGCCATCCGAAGAGTAACACAAAGTGAAAGTCGAGGCCTTTTACGCGTCATTGATGAGCTGCATAAAGAAGACACGCAAGTTGCCAGCAGCATTGCCGATCATATAGACAGCATTAAGGACAGCAATCTTGGCCAGCTTCTATTTTCGGATGGTACTACTATTCAGTCAATAAGTCTTGACAAACAGCTAAACATCATACAAGTGGCGGATTTGGTACTGCCGGATGCAGAAACAGATTTTAAGGAATATACCACCGTAGAGCTTTTGAGTGTAGGCATTTTAATTGTAATAAGCACCTTTGCCCTTGATTTCATTCACTCCGACCGAAGTGTATTTAAAATTGTAGACTTGGACGAAGCATGGAGCTTTTTGCAGGTGTCACAGGGTAAGACGCTTTCCAATAAGCTTGTAAGGGCCGGCCGTGCTATGAATGCAGGTGTTTATTTTGTAACGCAGAATGCGGACGACCTGCTTGATGAAAAAATGAAAAATAATATAGGCCTCAAATTTGCATTTCGCTCTACAGATATAAATGAGATAAAAAAGACATTGGAGTTCTTTGGAGTGGACAAGGAAGATGAGAATAACCAGAAACGGTTGCGAGACCTTGAAAATGGTCAATGTTTAATTTCCGATCTTTATGGCCGTGTAGGTGTTATTCAGATTCATCCGGTATTTGAAGAATTGCTCCATGCTTTTGACACCCGACCACCTGTTAAGAAAGAGGTGACCTAAATGCATTTTAAAAAGATACAGATAAAAAAGATATGGAAAATCTTCATAGCTATCTTGCTGGTCACTGTAATATCCTTTCTTTTTTTAGCCCTTGTTGGAACTATAGCACATGCGGCAGGTCTTGTAGATGATACAGTAAGCTCCAAGAATATTTACTCCAAATATCCTCTTGGCAATTACCAACTTGATTTCTACGTGGATAATTCCTGGGACTGGTTGCCCTGGAATTGGACAGATGGCATAGGAAAACAGGTGATGTATGGACTATATGCAATCACCAATTTTATATGGACAATTTCACTCTACTTGTCCAATGCCACAGGGTATCTGGTGCAGGAAGCCTACTCGCTGGACTTTATTTCTAAGACTTCGGATGCCATTGGTAAGAACATGCAGACTTTGGCAGGTATTTCACCAAATGGCTTTCAAAGCTCCGGCTTTTATGTGGGATTTCTTCTGATTTTCATCTTGATAGTTGGTATATATGTTGCCTATGTAGGGCTTATCAAGAAAGAAACTACTAAAGCTGTTCATGCAGTAATTAATCTAGTAGTGGTTTTTATACTGTCTGCTTCCTTTATTGCCTATGCTCCGGACTATATTGGTAAAATCAATGGTTTTTCATCTGATGTAAGCAGTGCCAGTCTGTCTATTGGTGGAAAAATTGTCATGCCAAATTCGGAAAGTAAAGGTAAAGACAGTGTGGATATGATAAGGGACAACCTATTTTCCATACAGGTGCAACAGCCCTGGTTTCTACTACAGTATGGCAATTCCGATATGGATAAAATCGGACAAAAACGAGTTGAAAAGCTGCTTTCTGCGGACCCGGATAAAAACAACGGCAAAGATAGAGAAACGGTTGTAAAGGAGGAAATTGAGGACAAGAACAACATGAATCTTACTATAACAAAGACCATTACACGACTTGGTATGGTGTTCTTTTTGTTTATCTTCAATATAGGAATTTCCATTTTCGTATTTTTTCTGACAGGTATAATGATATTCTCACAGATACTTTTTATAATCTATGCAATGTTTTTGCCTATGAGTTTTCTACTATCCATGATACCTGGTTTTGATAATATGGGAAAGCGCGCCATAATGAAGCTCTTTAATGTAATCATGACACGGGCGGGTATTACACTTATTGTAACTACTGCCTTTTCCATCTCCACAATGCTCTATACCCTGTCGGAAGGTTTCCCATTTTTCCTGATTGCATTTTTGCAGATAGTTACATTTGCTGGTATCTATATGAAGCTTGGAGATCTAATGGGAATGTTCAATTTACAGGCAAATGATTCCAAGCAAATGGAACATAGAATCTTTCAAAAACCTTATATGCTGTTAAACCGTGGGACACGAAGACTCAAAAGGAAAATTGGCCGCATCATCGTTGCCGGAACAACTGGTGCAGCAGCTGGAGCTATGGCCGGTGCAGTAGCTTCCAAGAAATCAAAAACTTCCCGAAGGACACAGACAAACCACAAGCGTCCGGTTAGTAGCTCTACTGCACAATCTGAAGGTAAGCCAAGTTTTGGAGAGCGTGTCGGTGAGAGAGTTGGAGCAGTTATGGATACGAAAGATCACATTGCAGATAAAGCAGGACAAATAAAAGAGCAGGCAAAGGATTTACCAGTCAATGCACGTTACGCTCTCTATCATGGCAAAAAGCAAGTATTAGGCAAGGTAGCAAAAAATGTGGATGGCTTCAAAAGTGGCATAGCAAGAACACTAGAAGATAAAAAGCAGGAACGTGCGGAGAACAGAAATAGGCAGCGAGAAACAATTGCAAAGCGTCGAATTGAGCTTGACAGGTCACACCAGCAAAGAGCAACAAAGCAGCCTATAACAGAACGGCTAGAGAGACAGAAAACATCAACTTTTGCTCCGGTACGTACTAGACCTGTAACATCTAGTGATATTGCCACTACAAACAGGACAAACATGAATCAAACAAACTCATCTACTGATCGGATAGCAACAAATAGTATTGAAAAGCCTGCTATGAACCGTCCTTTAGCCAATGCACCAAAGCTTACAGCAAATCAAGATCCAGAAAATTGTGTTTCTAGCAGAGAGCGTTTCTATGAAAAAAGGAAAGAACCGGAAAATGTTTCTCAAAAGCCAGCTGTAAAGCCTACTACTTTAAGACATACCACACAGCTGCGTCAAGAAGTAAAAGAGCAAGTGGGCAAAAGGCAGAAAGGACGTGAGAAATGAAACTAAAGCATTTGATTGTCCTTGGTGTTGTATTTGCTGTACTGCTTTCTCTGCTCATCTTTGTTGCTGTCTTTATTTCAGATGAAGACAGTGAAAATGGCAGTGAAATTGATCTTGCAGGTTCCAATCTATCACAGGAAGTGCTGGCACACAAACTTATGGTTGAGAAGTATGCCAGGGAATATGGGATTGAAGAATATGTAGGTTATCTACTTGCAATCATGCAGGTAGAAAGTGGCGGACAAGGCGTAGATGTAATGCAGTCAATTGAATCCGCAGGAGTGTTACAGAATTCCTTTTCTGTAGAGGAATCCATAAAGCAAGGCTGCAAATATTTTGCCTCCTTGCTTGAGTATTCCAAGAAAAAAGGCTGTGATATAAATACTGTTCTCCAATCCTACAACTATGGAGAAGGTTTTATAGACTATGTCGCCGGCCATGGCAAAAAATACACCTTTGAACTTGCAGAGAGCTTTGCAAGAGAAAAATCAGGTGGAAATAAAGTCACTTATACAAACCCTATTGCTGTAAGAAAAAACGGCGGTTGGATGTATAGCTATGGGAATATGTTTTATGTACCTCTAGTATCACAATGTCTGACTGCTCATCGTTTTGATAATGCCACAGTTCAGATAATTATGACAGAGGCCCTTAAATATCAAGGCTGGAAGTATGTTTTTGGTGGTAGCAACCCAAACACTTCATTTGATTGCAGTGGACTTGTTCAATGGTGCTTTGGAAAGGCTGGAATTAAACTTTCCAGGACAGCTCAGGAGCAATATGATATGATGCAGCACATTTCCCTATCAGAAGCAAAACCAGGTGATCTGGTATTTTTTCATGGTACCTATAATGCAGGAACTTATATCACGCATGTAGGAATTTTTGTTGGAAACAATCGTATGTACAATGCAGGTAACCCTATTGGATATGCTGATCTCACTACTTCATACTGGCGTGAGCATCTAGTAAGTGCAGGCAGAATCAAAAATAAATAGAAAGGAAAATTTAAGATATGAAAATATGGAAAAAGGGGAAACAGTATAGAACTAAAAAGATACATGTTATGAAAGTTGGTACCCACAGGAAATCTATCATTTTTTTGTGGGTACTCCTGATTGGCAGTGTTATCTTTGGTATTTACAAAAATTTTACTGCCATAGATATAAAAACTGTTCATGAAACAAAGGTCATGGAAAAACAGGTTGTAGATACCAATCAGATAGAAAATTTCGTGAAAAACTTCGCTAAAGTATATTACTCATGGCAAAATAATCAGAATTCTATAGATACGCGAACAGAAAATCTCAAAGGGTATATGACCAAAGAATTGCAGGATTTAAACACCGATGCAATTCGCAGGGATATACCAACATCTTCCACAGTTAATGACGTGGAAATTTGGAAAGTAAAAAAGGTAGATAATAATAAATATGGAGTTACTTTTTCTATTGACCAGTTGATAACTGAAAGTAATACAAAAAAGATGGTTGATTCCTCTTATGAAGTGGCAGCTTATGTAGATAAGTCTGGGAATATGGTTATCATCAAGAACCCTACTATTTGTGGAATTCCAGCAAAATCAAGTTATGAACCAAAAACATTAGAAAGTGATGGTAGGGTGAATGAAGCTACTACGGAGGAAATCAATGAATTTTTAAAGACTTTCTTTAAACTCTATCCTACTGCAAGTGGAAAAGAACTATCCTACTATGTCAAAGATGATGTGATTAAACCGATTGGCAAGAAATATGTATTTTCAGAGCTTATTAATCCGGTATATCAAAAAGCTGGTGATAAAGTGCAGGTATTGGTATCCGTTAAGTATCTGGATCAACAGACGAAAGCGATGCAGATTTCACAGTTTGATTTGACTTTGGAGAAGGATAGAAATTGGATGATTGTTAAATGAAAAATAGCAGGCACATACTAACATTAAGTTTTTGTGTGCCTGCTATAATATATCAAATATTTGGAGAAATAATATAATATTAAAATAAAGGATTGGTATATTTTAATACTTATTAATGACTTAAATTAATTATTAAAATAGGAAAAACATTCTTATTCTCTCCCAAGTAGCCATAATATGCTTACACCTAAAGCATCAGCTATGGCAACAAGTTCCTTGTCTGTAACTGGTCTTGTTTTGGATTCAATTTTGGATATTGCTGTTTTTTCAAGGGTGATCCCTCTTACTGCGAGTCTGGCAAGTAAATCGTTTTGAGTTATTTTGGGCTTATTTTTAAGCCTTGCATATTTGACTTTATCACCAATTAAATTTTTGTTTTTATTTTTAGTATATACCATCCAAGCTAATCCTCCAAAATAATCCTTTATCTATATTGATTATATGTGAGAAATAATGTTATAATTTGCTTGTAGAGCAAGTTTACTAATTATGTGGAGGATTATATGGATAAGAAAATGGGGATAAGGTATCAAATAGAAGAAACTAGGCAGATTTTAAATAATAAATTATTACAGAATACATTAAATAAGGATACGATAGATACAGATATATTAAATATAAGCTGGAAATTGGATAAATTAATTGCTCAATTTATGAAAGAGGAAATTTTACACAAATAGAAATTATTAGTTTATATTCAATTTTCATTAGTAGCTAATAAATGTGAACGCCCTCTAGAAAGTTTAAAGTACTTAACAATATACAATTATTTGCTATGTAATTCATCCAATATTTATTCTCGTTATCTTATCAATTATTAAAATCAAAATTAACTTAGCCTTAAGTTCTTTTTTATTGAAGCTTCATTTGAAGAAAACTTTATAGATTATTATGTATTTTATTTGCAATTAATTTTTTGTAAAAATTATCAACATTATAAACAAAACATATAATAAAATATTACAGGCTAATCTTTTATCAGATAAATGTTTCTTTTTCAAAGTCATCCATAAAGAAAAAATAGCTATAAATGTTATAATCGCTGATATTATTAAATATTTATCAAAGAGCCATGGTGTAAACATTATACCAAGAGCACTTGGAACAGTAGCCTGTATCCATCATAGAACCGCTAATGTTAGAAAGAGCTAAACTCTCTTTTCACTGTTTCACCCATATAAGCGCATTTAATATCTCAGGCAATTCTGTTGCTACAGGGCTTAATAACAATTTAAAATGTTTTTTATAATTTTTACATAACGAACCTCCTTATCAAATAATTTTTAAGTTAAGATTGAGTCCTATATGTAAAATTAAATAAGTTTTCATATAAACAAAAAAACTTTTGACACAGTGATTTTCCATCTTAAAAGTCTTTTTTAACGTAATAATTACACTAAAAAAGACTTTTAGCACAACGATAGAATCATTGTGTTAAAAGTCTCGCTTGGCCAGAATCAGCCATGACAAAGCCAGATCAAAGATCAGTATGTTGACTTTATCACCAATATATTAGGTAGCTATTCCCTTTTAACCTTAAAAATTTCCTTTTCAATCACATTTTGTTATTATCATTTCTTATACTCTCAAAGTATAAGAAAATCATTTATCTCTAAGATAATTACTAATAGTATAGTTATACCTCAGATAAAGCTAAACATATATGGCATATGCCTCATCTAATTATTGTGATTGATAGTGCTTTTAATAATAGGATAACATAAAGCCGAGATTACTGTAAATTTCCGTCTGGTAACGGCTTTAATTTAAGAATGACTTTTCCACTAGGTGATCTAATCTATTATTTTTATTCTGCTACATTTGATCCTTCCGTTAGGTATGATATTGGGATTAATCAATTAACTGATTCAGACTAGCCGAAGACATTAATCTCCTATCTCAAATGAGATATCTTAATGGATAATTTTCATAGATTGCAGGTAAACTTTTATAGGGATTTTGTATTCATTGCCCGCATTGCGTTTAAAATTGCAATTATGGCAACCCCCATGTCTGCAAACACTGCCTCCCACATTGATGCCATTCCAAGTGCACCTAATACAAGAAATACTGCTTTTACACCTAATGCAAATACAATATTCTGATACACTATAATACGTGTCCTTTTTGCTATTTTTATTGCAGATGATATTTTTGATGGCTCATCAGTCATTATTACGATGTTTGCAGCTTCAATTGCTGCATCCGAGCCCAGCCCACCCATAGCTATACCGATATCGGCTCTTGCAAGTACCGGTGCATCGTTGATACCATCACCAACAAATACAAGCTTTCCTTTGGTGGATTTTTTACTATTCAGCAGTTCAAGTTTTTCTACCTTGTCAGCGGGAAGTAACTCTGAATAAACCTCATCCAGCCCCAATTGTCCTCCAATTTTGTCAGCTACAGTTTTCAAATCTCCAGTGAGCATTACCGTTTTCTTGACACCAAGGGATTTAAGTTCTCTAACTGCACCTGCTGAGTCTTTTTTGATTTCATCCGATATAACAATATTACCTGCATATCTCTTGTCTATTGCAACATGTACTACAGTTCCTGAAGTTTCAGTATTATTATATTCAATATTTTTGCCGGTCATCAATCTTGTATTGCCGGCAAGAACCTCTTTGTTGTTTACATTTGCTCTAATACCCTGTCCTGCAATTTCTTCATAGTTTTCAATTCTGTTCTTGTCTATTTCGGAATTATAAGTATTTGTAATTGAAAGTGCAATGGGATGGCTTGAATAGCTTTCTGCATAAGCTGCATATTCTAGCAGTTCTTTATCTGTATAACCGTTTCGAGAATTTATTTCTGTAACTTTAAATACACCTTTGGTCAATGTACCTGTCTTATCAAAAGTAACTATTTCAACGTTGTTTAAAGCTTCAAGGTAGTTGCCGCCTTTTACCAGTATTCCCCTCTTTGAAGCTCCCCCAATTCCCCCGAAGAAACCCAGAGGTATTGATATCACCAATGCACAGGGGCAAGAAACTACTAAGAATACTAAAGCTCTGTAAATCCAATCGGAGTAAGCCGCTCCTTCAATTACCAGAGGCGGTATTACTGCAAGTGCCAGAGCACCAAACACTACTACCGGAGTATAGTATCTTGCAAATTTTGTTATAAAGTTCTCAGTAGGTGCTTTTCTGCTGCCTGCGTTTTGAACCAAATCCAGAATTTTAGATACAGTTGATTCACTATAATCTTTTGTTACTTCGACTGTCAGCAAACCATTTTTATTAATGAATCCGCTTAAGGCATCTTCTCCTGGCTCCAATTTGCGTGGAACGGATTCACCTGTTAATGCAGACGTATCAGCCATTGATGTTCCTTCTATTATTTTACCATCCAGTGGAACTTTTTCTCCAGGTTTTACAACGATGATATCACCTGCACTTACGTTTTCGGGAGATACTCTTTTCAGTTCTTTACCAACTTTTAAATTTGCATAGTCAGGCCTTATATCCATTAAGGAGCTTATGGACTTTCTGGAATGATCTACAGCAGTATCCTGAAATAATTCACCAACAAGATAGAACAGCATGACAGCCACACCTTCCGGATATTCTCCAACAAAGAAAGCACCGATTGTAGCAACACTCATGAGGAAGTGCTCGCTAAATACCTGACCACGCGCAATACCTTTTAGTGCCAGTAGAACCACATTTCCTCCAACTATGATATAGCTTATCAAAAAGATAGTAAGCTCCAGCCAGCTCTTAAAATTAAAAATTATGCCTATTGCAAATATAACTCCCCCAATTGCAAGTTTTGCTATTTCTTTTTTGTGATTTTCTTCGTCTTCATCGTTATCATTTTCTTTTGCTTTAGCCGTCGAAGTATTTTCCTCAAAAATAACTTTGACATCCGGTTCTATTTTTTTTACTATACCTTTTATCTTTTCATCTAACTCGGAAGTACTGACATTTTGATTGGTTTCCAAAGTAAGTTTTTTTGAAACAAAATCTATAGAAGCAAACCTAACTACTTCTAAATTTTTGACCTCATTTTCGATTTTTCCTGCACAATTAGCACAATCTAAACCTTGAAGTATAAATCTCCTTTTGATTGTAGAATTCATGAAATTTCATCTCCTTAAAATCTTTTTGATTATTTTTCATCAACATGAGCTAAACATTGATTGAATATTGGCTTGATATGTTCATCATCCAATGAGTAGTATACAATTTTACCATCCCGTCTATATTTAATTAATTTTGACTGCCTGAGTATTTTTAGATGATGTGATATTGCAGGCTGGCTCATATTGAGTAAAGCAGAAATGTCACATACACACATTTCAGACAGCATTAGTGCATTAATTATTTTTAATCTTGTAGGATCATTTAACACTTTGAAAAATTCTGCCATATTGCATATTGAAGTATTGTCGGTTATAGTTTCTTTAACTTTGCTGACAATATTCTCATGTATTATATGGCAGCTGCAAATTTCGATATTTTCTTTATCATAGTTCATGATCATCTTACCTCCATTCATTAAACATATAAACATATAAGCATACGTTTATATGTTTATATAAAGTATACCTTAACTGTTTTAATTAGTCAATGCCATTAGAAGTAAAGATCGAAAAGCATTAATACAGGTAAAAGTAAATTTCAGATAAAAGTATTTATGTAATAGATAGGATTGGAATAACAGCTACATTGATTTATGTAGATTAGTAGCACGTTTAGATAATAAAGTATTGGATTGGGCAGCTTTAAGCCCAATTTCAAGTAGATGTGTTTATGAAGGTGTAGCGGAAGTCGGCATATATAGAAGAAAAATACAGGTGTAGAGGCGTAGGAACTGTTCTTTTGACAAATTTAATTGAATTATCCGAAAAAAATGGATTTTGGACTTTACAATCTGTAATTATAAAAGAGAATGCTGAAAGTATAAATTTTCATAATAAGTACGGCTTTAGAAAAGTAGGTATAAGAGAAAAAATAGGAAAAATGAAAAATGGCATATGGCATGATGTGGTTTTGATGGAACTTAGAAGTAAGTTAGTAGGAGTAAATTAGATTCATATAATAAAAATTATTTTGATATTTATACTAGCTAAGTAACAAATACAATTTCAGTACATAGACTATTATAGATACAATAGCCTATTATTTTTAATTATTTCAATAATTTTATTGACAATACATAGATAATAGTCTATATTCATGAATATAGACTATTATCTATGTAAAAATATTTTATGGATTTGGGATTGAAAGTTAAACACAAAAAATTTTTAATTTTTAAGATTCTTAAAATAAAAGTAGAAAACTTTTTTAAATTAATATGAATTTTACTAAATTACAATTGATAAAGTATAGGATTAACTTTTTGGTTTCATTCTCCCTAACTGGTGAAATTATTTAGTTAGTCCTATAAAATTTTAAGACTATTTAAGATGATAAAGAATTAACCGTATAATTATTCCACACTCTACCTGTGATTGTTTATGGAGTAAAGAATTCGTTTAATACTATTTATTATGAAATGATATATTAAATGTTAAATGTATGCTAAATAGTTACTATAATTATTGATAACTAATATAATCTATCATATGATTATGAGTAAGTAATTACATAAAAGAATTAGGGAGTGATATTATATTATGCAAAAGAAAGTATTATTTTTATGTACTCAAAATTCTGCAAGAAGCCAAATGGCGGAGGCCATACTAAATGATAAGGGTAAAGGTAAATTTATTGGTTTTAGTGCAGGAAGTCAGCCGGCTGATGATATTAATGTTTATGCCAAAATTGTCATGAAAGAAATGGGTATAGATATTAGTAATTACAAACCTAAATCAATAAAACAATTTTTAAATGAGAAGTTTGATTTTGTTATTACATTATGTGATAAGGCTAAAAATGAATGCCCTACTTTACCGAATGATGCAATTTATGTACACTGGGGAATAACTGACCCAAGAGACTTTAAGGGAAATGAGGAAGAGACAGTTAATCACTTTAAAAAAATTAGAAATGAGTTAACTAGAAGAATTAATTTATTTATTGATCTACCAGTAGATAAATTAGACAAAGTAATATTGAGAAAAAGATTAGATGAAATAATTTCAAAATAATATTTTATTTTTTAATATATGGCTATAGTGAGAGATTAAAAAATATAAAGATAATGTCTTAAGGAATAATATACATGGTGCCTAATATAGAAGGTACATAAAAGAGCAATGTATTTCATTTAAGAAGTATTTAATAAATATCAGAAAATTTAAAAAGCTTTAAAATTAGCTTATCCCTAAATTTGATTGGATAAGCTTTATGTTTGAAGAAATATCTAAAAAGTAAAATTGTTAATATGATTTTAGGTAATTGTATATCAGAATTAAAGAAAGGAATTTGTTAGTTACTGATATGTAGATGTGATGGGCTTACAGAAAATAGAAAATATCATGACGATAGATGTCAGAGTAAATAAATAATATTAAGAAGCTGATGTAGAAAGTGTATTAAATATACTAGTACATAATGAAATATATAGTTGACAGCAGAAACTAAATATAATATAATAATTGACAGTGGAAACTAATTTACGAGAAAGAAGGTAGCAAATGAATAAGAATATACCGGATATTTATAATTTGATCCAAGAACTAGCTTGGCACTTTGGAAATCACGGATTTAATGGTGAATGCTGTAAAGATTTATCTTTAGTTGAATTTATGGCACTCAAAAAGATACAAGAAAGTGATACTATTACGATTCAAGAAATAGGAAATGCTTTAAACTTTACAAAGAGTGGTGCAAGTAAAATTATTAATCGATTAGAGGACAAAGGATATGTTATACGAGAAATTTCTTCAATAGATGGACGTGTGTGCTGTGTCAATGTAACCACAAAAGGGATAGAAATAATAAAAAATATAATTGAAGAGTATTCAATTTATGTTGATGAAATGTTAAAAGAATTTGATTCTGACACCATTGAAAATATTAAATCTGTTTTGAAAATTTTGACGATCGCCGCACAAAAAAAAGAAATGCATAAAAACTTTAATTACAAACAATAAAAGGAGGGATTTAATGAATAGTTTTGTGGTCACAATCCAGTATTTTATAACGATAATGGCAGAGCTTATTGTACTGTTTATTGGAATTAGTACCATTATTGCATTTTTATTAATGTATATACCACAGAATAAAATAAAAGATTGGTTATCAGGTAAAGGTATATTAGGTAATATAATGGCGGTACTTTTTGGGGCTGTCACGCCTTTTTGTGCATGTTCTACGGTTCCGATGACTCTTGGATTACTTGAAGCTGGAGTATCATTTGGAACAGTTATGTCTTTTGTAATTTCATCTCCTTTAATGGACCCTTTGGTATTTATATTACTTGGAACATTTATGGGCTGGAAGGTTGCTATTGGATTTTTAGTCTTGACATCTATCTTTGCCGTTATTTTCGGATTACTCTTTGACAAATTTGGATGGGCAGATCAAGTCAAACGTGTTCGTATTAAAGGTGGTAAACATGAACATAATGGAGGATTGCCAATCGGATTTAAAAACAGACTGAAAGCATCATTATTAAAAGCATGGACAGACTTCAAGGGTGTTTTTATATACATGGTAATTGGTGTTGCAATTGGTGCAGCTATTTATGGATATATGCCTACTGAGCTTCTGGCAAAAGTTGCAGGACCTGATAATCCGTTTGCTGTTATTGTTTTAGCATTGATTGGTATGCCATTATATATTCGTGTAGAATCAGCTATTCCAATTGGACTTTCATTAATAAATAAAGGTGCAAGTATTGGAGCTGTAATAGCATTTATAATTAGTGGTGCCGGTATAGCTATTCCGGAGTTGACAATGCTTTCCAGCATATTTAAGAAAAAAATAATTATTGCATTTGTAGTAATAGTATTTGTTACATCTGTAATATCGGGATTTGTTTTCAATATGCTTATATAAGTATATTTTTATAATAAATTAAAATAAAAATTGAAAGGGGAAATATGATTATGAAAAAAGAGAATGAAAAAAAAGAAAATGAGAAAAAAGGATTATTTGAACGCTTAGCACAAAATAAAAAAGCCAAGAAAAACTCAAGCTGCTGCAATTTTGAAGTTGAGGAGATACCAGAAAAAAATAATAAAGGTGAAAAAAAATCTCCAAAGGATAAAGGTAGTTCATGTTGTAAATAAATTTAATAGAGTTTCTAGAAAAGCTTAATGTGTATTATTGTATTTTAGTTGATATCCGAAAGCTACTACAATATATATTTACTTTGAAATTACATTTATTAAAAATTAATAAATGCAAGTAACAAATAAATGCTCATAACATAGACTATTATATATATAATAGTCTATTGTTTTTAATTATTTAAATAATTATATTGACAATACATAGATGATAGTCTATATTATAAATATAGATGATTATCTATATAGGGGGTGACTTTATGAATTTAGATTATGAACTAAACGCAAAAATATTCAAGGCACTGTCAGATCAAAATAGATTAAAAATTATTGACATACTCTCTTGTGGTGAAAAATGCGCCTGTGATTTACTGGAACATTTTGATTTTACACAACCTACTCTATCCCATCACATGAAAGTGCTTATAGACTGTAAACTTGTTAAATGTAGAAAAGAAGGAGTATGGAGTCACTATTCGTTGGATAATACTAATGCAAATAAGCTGGTGCTGTTTTTAATGAATATTATGACGGATACAGAGGAATGTATCTGTAAGGGCCAGAGTACTGGTTTATGTAAAACTGACAATGAAAAATAAATTTATATGATAAGGAGAGATTTATATGAAAAAAATGATAATTTTTGATCCGGCAATGTGCTGTTCTACAGGTGTATGTGGACCTTCTATAGATCCAGAATTGTTAAGGGTTTCCACTGTTATTAACACACTTCAAAAGAAAGGAATATTGGTTGAAAGGTATAATTTGACCAGTAATCCCCAGATATTTGTTGACAATAAGACCATTAATGAAATATTGAATAAAGAAGGTACAGAAATACTTCCAGTAACTATGGTAGATGGTGTAATAGTAAAGACAAAAACATATCCGACAAATAAGGAATTTTGTGAATTACTAGGTATATCAGAAGATTATTTAAAAACTGGACTTAAGATAACGTCTAAAGGTTGTGATTGTGGAGGAGGATGTTGTTAATGTTTAAAAAATTTAATCCTGACAGCATAAACTTAACTAAATATTTGTTTTTTACAGGTAAAGGCGGCGTAGGCAAGACTTCTACTGCTTGCGCCACTGCTGTTACCCTTGCAGATCAGGGTAAAAAAATCATGCTCATTAGTACAGATCCAGCTTCCAATTTACAGGATGTGTTTGGTACAGATCTCGATAATAAGGGAGTTGAAATTAAAGAGGTACCAAATTTGACAGTAGCAAACCTCAATCCTGAAAAGGCTGCTCAAGAGTACAGGGAAAGTGTAATAGCTCCATATCGAGGTAAGCTTCCAGAAGCAGCCGTCAAGAATATGGAAGAACAACTTTCAGGTTCTTGTACTGTGGAAATAGCAGCTTTTAATGAATTTTCAACTTTTATTACTGATGAAAAAATTGAAGAAAAATTTGATCACATAATTTTTGATACAGCACCTACAGGGCATACTTTGAGGATGCTTCAACTTCCTTCGGCTTGGAGTAATTTTATAGGAGAAAGTACTCATGGAGCTTCATGTTTAGGGCAGTTATCAGGACTTGAAGATAAGAGATCATTATATAAAAACGCGGTTGAAACTTTATCGGATGGAACAACGACTACCCTTGTTCTTGTTTCAAGGCCTGAAATTACACCTCTTAAAGAAGCAGAAAGAGCATCTAAAGAATTAAGAGATATAGGTATAAATAATCAGTCAATGATTATAAATGGTGTACTTGAAATTCATGATGACAATATTTCAAACGCAATTTATTTAAAGCAGAAAAATGCTTTAGAGAATATGCCTAAAAGCTTAAAAGATCTTGAAATTTATGAAATACCACTTAGGCCATATAATGTAACAGGAATTAAAAATATAAGAGCATTTTTAAAAAAAGATAACGTTGAATATAAAGTTGCAGAATTAAATGTAAATAAAATAAATAAGCTGAAAGATATAGTTGATGATCTATACAATAATGATAAAAAGGTGATATTTACTATGGGAAAAGGTGGAGTAGGTAAAACAACAGTTGCAGCAGCTATTGCTCTCGGACTTTCAAAAAAAGGTAAAAAGGTTCATCTAACTACTACAGATCCTGCAGCACATTTAAAATTTGTCTTAGACAAAAATTATGGCATTACATTAAGTCATATTGATGAAAAAAAAGAACTTGAAAAATATAAAACAGAAGTATTAAATAATGCCAGAAAAACTATGGATGAAAGCGATATAGCATATATTGAAGAGGATTTAAGATCTCCGTGCACACAGGAAATAGCTGTATTCAGAGCTTTTGCAGATATAGTTGAGAAATCAAAGGATGAAGTTGTGGTAATAGATACAGCACCTACAGGTCATACATTATTACTATTAGATTCCACAGAAAGCTATAATAGAGAAATTAAGCGTTCAGAAGGTGATATACCTCAATCTGTCAAAGATCTTTTACCTGAACTTAAAAACGCTAATGATACAGAAGTTATTATTGTAACTTTAGCTGAGGATACTCCAGTTTACGAATCTATACGTCTTGAAGCAGATCTAGAACGTGCAGGAATTGCAAGTAAGTGGTGGATTGTAAATTCCAGCATGTATGCAGCTGATACTACAAATAGTGTACTCAAGGCTAAAGCAAGTAATGAAATACCATGGATCAACAAAGTTAATGAAATCTCCAACGGAAATTTTGCATTGATAGAATGGAAAGCAGAAGAGATTAAAGATGAAAAATTATTCGAGTTATTAGGTTAAAGAAAACAGGAGGAATGTATATGAAAAGTAAATCATCTAGATTGTCGTTACTTGATCGTTATTTGACACTTTGGATATTTCTTGCTATGTTTGTAGGAATTTTATTGGGATGGGGAGTACCGGGAATATCAAAGGGATTATCCAGTTTATCCATTGGCACTACATCCATTCCTATAGCTATTGGACTCATTTTGATGATGTATCCACCGCTTGCCAAGGTAAACTATAAAGAACTTGGCAAAGTATTTAGAAATCCCAAGGTATTATCTCTATCACTTGTTCAAAACTGGATAGTAGGGCCTATACTGATGTTTGTACTTGCAGTAATATTTTTACATGCTTATCCTGCATATATGACAGGTCTTATACTTATTGGTATTGCCAGGTGTATTGCCATGGTCATCATATGGAACAGTCTTGCAGATGGTGATACGGAATATGCGGCTGCGCTTGTGGCATTTAATTCTATCTTTCAGGTTATATTTTATTCCATATATGCCTATATATTCATAACAGTACTTCCAACCTGGCTTGGTCTCACTGGCTACAGCGTGGATATTTCAATGGGAAAAATAGCTTCATCTGTTGTAGTTTATCTTGGTATTCCCTTTGCACTTGGACTGTTAACCAGGTTACTATTAGAACCTAAAATGGGTACTGATTGGTATACAAAAAAATTTATTCCTAAAATAAGTCCACTGGCTTTAATAGCATTATTGTTTACTATTGTTGTGATGTTCACTTTTAAAGGAAAATATATTATAGAATTACCTTTAGATGTAATTAGGATTGCCATACCACTTGTGATTTATTTTGTAGTTATGTTTTCAGTTTCATTTTTTATGAGTTATAAATCGGGTATAGACTATAAAAAGACGGCTACACTTTCATTTACTGCTGCCAGCAATAATTTTGAACTTGCCATAGCTGTGGCAGTTGCCGTATTTGGTATAGAGTCCAAGGAAGCTTTTACGGCAGTAATAGGACCTTTGATTGAAGTGCCTGTAATGATAGGGCTTGTAAATGTAGCATTGCACTGGGGAAAAAAGTATTTTGCATTAAAAAGATAGAAATTTTTAAGGGGGTATTGTTAATATGGAATGGAAGTATAAAGTATTTACGGTTGATCATTTTTTAAGTTCAGAAGAAAATTTAAGCATAGAAGAATTGCTAAATAAATATGGAAAAGATAGATGGGAATTAGTAGGGATTTTACAAAATTCTTATAAAACATTAGGAAAAATATCTAAATTAGAAAGTGATTTAATAGTGTTTAAAAAATCGGAATATAAATCATAATATTAAAATTTAACACAGGAGGAATAAGATGAAACCAAAAGTAGCTTTTATATGTGTTCATAATTCATGCAGATCACAGATGGCTGAAGCAATAGGAAGATTATATGGAAGTAAGGTATTTGATTCATATTCAGCTGGAACGGAGATTAAATTCGGAATAAATAAAGATGCAATTAGAGTAATTAAAAAATTATATAGTATTGACATAAGTGAAACTCAACATGTCAAATTGATTGATGATTTACCCGAAATTGATGTAGTAGTAAAAATGGGATGTAATGTAGCATGTCCATTCTTGCCATCCAAATATGAAGAAGATTGGGGACTTGAAGATCCTACAGGAAAAAATGACGAGGAATTCATTAAAACAGCTAAAATAATTGAGGAGAACGTAAAGAATCTAATAAAAAAAATAGAAAATAAAGCAATTAAATTATAACAAATAATAAAAAACGAGGATCGATGTACTGAATAATTTTAAATTTTTAATAATAAAAAAGAGTGAAAATCACCCTTTTTGAAATAGCGAGGACGTTCATAGATTTGTACTATTTTGTATAAAAATAAATAATAATATTATTAGAAAGTTATAACACACTATTATTAGTTATCCCCTAAAAAATAAAAATTGCTATAGGATTATAATCCTATAGCAATTTCCAAATAAATTTTATCCCATCTATTCTATTTTACACAAATCTAAGTACGTTCCCCAAAATTCTGGCTGTCAGTTTTCAATGATTTAAGAAATAGAGGGGTAAAAGAAATACTGATTGCCTGCATGGATGGACTTAAAGGACTTCCAGATGCAATAAAATCAGTATTTCCGGATGTTAGTATTCAAAATTGTATAATACACCAAATAAGAAATTCCATTAAGTATATAGCTTCCAAAGATAAAAAGGAATTTATGAAAGATTTAAAATGTGTATATAAGGCACCTACTGAAGATGCTGCAATTAATGGCCTGGATGATATAAAGAAAAAGTGGGATCACAAGTATAGTATAGTAATTGAATCCTGGTATAATAACTGGGATAAGTTATCAACATATTTCAATTACTCACCGGAAATCAGAAAGATTATTTATACTACAAACGCATTAGAGGGTTTCAACAGACAGCTGAGAAAGTTCACAAAGACAAGAACAGTGTTTCCAAATGATGAAGCACTTAGAAAATCTCTTTACTTAGCTACTGAGAAAGTCATGGAAAAATGGACTTCTCCAGCCCAAAATTGGGGAATGACATTAGCACAATTAACTATTGTGTTTAATGATAAACTAGGTGAAGAGATACTCTAAGATTTAGTTAAAATTTTTATATTTTTTCTTATTTTATTGCATAATTAAGTATATTATATAAACAATTAAGAATGTAATATTAATCAGTATTAGTATTACTCAAATATAAAAAAATATAACCGAAAATCAAAATTTCCAGTTATATAAAACTAAATCAAATCTATTTTACACAAATCTGTCTATATTCTCCAATTGTCAAAATTTTTTCCATATTTTTTCGATTAAGTTCCAAGGCAATATTCACTCCGTTTCATTTAAAACATATTACTTTCTATCTGAATCATGATAATTATTATTGTATCTTCTACCTTAATTAGAGTTTGTAAATTAACTTAAGGCATACTAATCAGCCTTATTTATAATATGATAATATCATAAAGTTGAGAATATATCAAAATTTCGCACTATTACCAGTCTTTTTTTGAGCACTCTGTTTCACTAAAGACTTTTAATAATGCGCATTTTGTAGGATTACCTATTTTACGCTGTCCTCTTGTATATTAATATCTGTTGCACTATTTATCGTAAAATTTTCAATCATGAATCTGTTCTTTTATGTTTTTCTTATATTATTTCATTTTTTTCTTCATAAGCTTATTTAAACTTCTCAACATCTTTTATTTTTTACATTTTTATATATTTTAACTAGTTCCCACCATCCTGTCGATGCAATACCTATGAATGCAGCTACTATTAACATTTTTAAATGCACTGCACTTGTTTTAAATAGTGGTTGCAAAATTGGTATATAAACAATACATGCTAATATGACTAAAGAAATACTATTTATAAAAAGCCGTGCTTTATTTTCTTTCTCCTTAAAAATATGAATTAAATATTGAGTATTTGATCTGTTTACTAATACTAAAATAACATTTGCAACTATTAATGTTATCAGAGAAAAGCTCCTTGCATACTCCACAGAACTTCCTGTATCAACCAAATAGTGAAAAGGTAAGAAAGCAGCTAAAAACATTGTAACTCCCTGTGCTATAACTTTCTTGGTTAACTCCTTCGTTAAAAGTGGCTCTTTTGGAGACCTTGGTGGCTGATTCATAATATAAGGTTCCTCAGGTTCTCCTTCAAATATTATGGAACAGGTAGGATCAATTATTAATTCCAAAAGCATTATATGCATTGGCAGTAAAATTTGTGGAAGATTGAATATTGGAGCAAACAGTGCAAGAGCTGCTATAGGTATATGAATTATCATAATATATACTATAGCCTTTCTGATATTATCAAATATTCTCCTTCCATCTCTTACAGATTCAACAATAGTTGTAAAATTGTCATCAATCAGAATCATATGAGCTGCTTCTTTAGCAACTTCTGTTCCCCTTTTTCCCATGGCTATCCCGATATCAGCATTCTTAAGTGCAGGTGCATCATTTACTCCATCTCCAGTCATTGCAACAATATCACCATTATTTTTTAATGCTTTAATGATCTTCATTTTATGCTCAGGAATTACTCTTGAAAATACATCACAACTTTTTACAGCTTCACAAAGCTGCTGTTCACTCATACAATCTATTTCATCCCCAGTTATAGATTTACTGGCAAATTTAAGCCCGATTTCTTCACCTATAGCTACTGCGGTTTTACTGTAGTCACCAGTTATCATAACTACCCTTATACCTGCATTATTACAAGTCTTTATAGCCTCTAAAACACCATCTTTAGGAGGATCTTGAAGTCCCACTAATCCTTTAAAATTTAATAGATAGTCCTCCAGTTTTTCTAGAAGTTTGTCATTTTTACATTCTGCAAAGGCCAACACTCTTAAGCCTTTAGAGGCCATTTTATCTATTGCTTCTTCAATTTTCTTGACTTCTTCATCGCTTAAGTTACAAAGTGGCATTATGGTTTCCGGAGATCCCTTTGCTGCTGCATAATAATATTCATTTAATTTAAAAATATTAGCCATTCTCTTCGTCTTTGAATCGAAGGCAAATTTTTGGCAAAGTTCCAAATTATATAATTCATTTAAAGAAATATTTCTTTCTCCATTTTCAATTATAGCTTTTTCCATAGGATCATAAGGATCTTTCTCGCAAGCTAATATAGTAATTTTGCTTAAATTTTCATCTGTAAAAGCTGTGCTGTCTTGAAGTTCATTATTAACATATACTTTTTTAATCTTCATACTGTTTTGAGTAATAGTTCCTGTCTTATCTACACAAAGCACATTGGTAGAACCTAATGTTTCCACAGCTGAAATCTTTCTCATTAATGCATTTTTCTTTGCTAATCTAGATGCCCCTAGAGATAAAAATATTGCTAACACAACCGGAAATTCTTCTGGAATCAATGCCATTGCTAAAGTAATTCCTGATAATATGCTGCTTAATAAATTTCTATTATAGAAATAAGATAGCACCATTACAGAGAAACATAAAATTATCCCCGTAATGGCAATAGCCTTTACAAGTTCCCCCATTTTCTTCTGAAGAGGAGTTAATTCATCTTTAGCCTCACTGACAGCCTTTCCTATTTTTCCGTACTCTGTATTAAATCCTGTCAATTTTACTATTGCAGTACATTTTCCAAAAACTGATAGCGTTCCTGCATAAAGCATATATTTTTTCCAATGATCATCAGAGCTTTCACTCAATTCCTTGGGTAACTTAAATACATGTTCTGATTCTCCCGTTAAAATAGATTCATCTACAGAAAAATTAGATGCCTCTATTACCTGGCAATCAGCAGGTATTCTTTCTCCTTCCGCAATATAAATTATATCTCCTGGAACAAGTTCAGAACTTTTTATCAAACCTTTCTTACCATCTCTTAGTGCATAAACTTGAGGCGATGTTAAGCCTTTCAATGCACCCATAGTTTTTTCTGTTTTCCATTCCTGAATGAAAGTTATGGATACAACTGATATTACAAATGCTAACATTACAATGCCTTCTCTAGGCTGTCCTAAAATAAAATATAGTGTGGAAGCTCCTACTAATAATAAGAACATTGGTTCTTTAAAAACTCCAATAAATTTTTTAAGTGGATTTGGTTTTTCATTTTTAATCAGTTCATTTAATCCATATTTTTCCTGTAGTGTTGAAACTTCTTTCGTTGTAAGTCCATTAATTCTATCTGTCATTTTTTCACCTCATTATCAATTAATAATATAATGCTACTGCTATATGTTTTATTTGTCAATGTTTATCCTATATAGATTTATTATCAATTGATAATGAAAATTAACAATATTTGTGAATTTAAATCAATAAACATTTATTATGCCTTACTCAAACTTCGTATATGTATACACAGTTTAAGTCAATAAAAATTATATCATCTACAGTTCTAGCTTTATCTTCTCTCAAAATGTAATCTTTTATTTGCTTTTCCGTAACTTCCGTGCAGTAGCAACTAGAATATGTTCTGCTTCGATCACCTTTTTTTCACCGTTAGAAATAATATGAATAGTATTAAAATTTTTGAATAATTTAAGCTTTAGTAGAGTTTTTATGGAGGGTTGGTTATGCGATTTAACGATTTTAGTTGGATATTTATAATATCGATTTTTGTTGGTATGTTTTTTCTACGTGGGTGTGGATGGAGTGGAGGCTGTGGAATACCAAGATTTCATAGAAAATCAAACCACGATTCCGATAATAAATCCGAAGCTATAGAAATATTAAATAAAAGGTATGCTAATGGGAAAATTGATTCTGAAGAATATAAATTGAGAAAGGAAGAAATACTTAGAAAGTAGTGTGAGAAACAATGAAAGAAACAGAATTCTAATAAATGGCAGTCTTATTTCTTTAGGACTGATAGCTGTACTTGATAATATATTTTCCCACTGGCTTTTTAAATGGCATAGGATTTTACCAAACGAAACTTCTTCAAGGTACTTGGGAGCAACTTTATTTATTCTTGGGTTAATATTATTAGTAATTGGTGTATTCAGATAAATAAAAGATAGAAGAATTAAATCACATTAAATGTTGTAAAAAATTCTATCATTCATCAATTAAAAAGGCAGTTATGCCTTTTTTTATTTTTGACATGTTCAATAACTAAATGTAGAAAGAATATTATTTAGTTACCATATTATTACATCTATTTTGCCCCTGGTAGCACGTTCGCTTGTATTACCCCCTATTTCTTGATCCTAAAAGATTTTTTTAATCCTTAATTTTTTCTCTGATCTTATAAGTTCTACCTTTTCCATATTTAACCTCTTTTCATATTTCAAAGTCTTATTTTATGTAGCTTCACTGTGTTTGTTTAATTCAGCATAATATATGATATTATCATAATATGTTGAATTTATTTTTGCAATTTTAACTTTTAAATACTAAAAAAATAGTTCAAAGCCTTAATACATAAGACTTCACACTATTTTAACCAATTTCACACAATATGTATTGTGTGGAACTTATAAACAATGGCATTCAAAGTTATAATACATTAAATTTGTCGTACAGACATTGGCTGTATCGTTAATAATGGAATCATTAATTGATGGTATTATAACTAGAGAGTACCAAGGGAGATGACATTTCAATATAAAACCAAATTATTATTATATAATAGGAATTTTATAAAAATCTAATTACACAAAACTATGCTATACATAAATTAATTATTTTTGTAAAAAGCTATTCCCTAAAATTATATTATATGTAATTATATATATATAATAGATTTTTAATGGTCATAAATTAAAAATTTCAAATGTAAAATTATCATTAGATTTATTAAAATTACTTTGCAATTCATATCACAGATGCCGGTATTATATCCGATATCATTCTTTTCACTATTAAATTTGTATAGAATAATAAAAAGAATGATAAATTTAATATAAGATACTTAGATGGAAAGGGTGATTTATTTTGAAAAAGTTTTTACAAATATCAATACTTTTAATACTACTTCTATTAGGTAACGGATGTGGAAAACTACATTCCACCAAGAATAGCATAAGTACAGATAGCTGGGCTTATGAAAAAATGATTACACTAAATAAAATAAATTATGTTGTTACATCTGAGCAAATTGAAAAAGTCGATAGTAAACTTGGAGAAGTTAGACACTACTCAACTAATGAAAAAGATTTCGATCCAAATAATTTTTCAAATTACTTTAAAGTTGGAACTGGATTATACAAGATTCCTAATATTAACACAAAAGATGCAATTGCAGTTGAAATTGAGAAAAATAAATTTGTTAAAGCATCTAATACACAATTAATTAACCTGTTGTGCTAGTTAAATCACTAGCAACATTTACAAATAGAAAACCTCCAGCACAATGTGTTAACCTATCATTGAAAAGCACGACCAATTCAATGAAGGGGGAAACATATATGCTAGAGATTTATAACAATGATTCTATCACAATTATAGAAGATTTAAAAGATTTTATAACTGTCATATTTGTTATAGTTGATGATATTTACCAAGAAGTAACTCCAACATATATTAAAAATCGAAGAAACAGTAATCATTCAATAATGAGTGATAGTGAAATAATTACAGTTTCATTAGCTGGTGAGCTTATGTCAATTGATTCGGAGAATGCTTATGGCTTTTTTTAATACATCAAGAGCATCCTTTGTATCACGAAGTTCACGCTTTAATCGTGCAATTTCCTTTTGTTCATCACTGGAATAATTACCTGAACCTCGAACTTGAATACCATTTTCGCTTTTAGAATCTCTAATCCACTTTGACAAAGTGCTACCACCTATATCAAGGTTTTGAGCACAACCTCTTACTCCAAGTTCTTTATGATCCATGTAATATTTTATAGCATCTTCTTTGAACTGCTTGTCATGTTGTTTTTTCATGATTAAGTTCCCCAATCTCTTATATTTATTCTAAAACTTATTAGGAACTTTCTCAATTTCTCTTGTACTATTTTTATTCTAACACCAACCTTATTTATTTGAATTTCACTTTTATGAAATGCTGCTCCACAAACTGCAATTATAAAAAAGCAATAACTACATTCCGAAATTCATATTTAAAGTCTTCAATTAATATAAAATAATGTCATATTAAAAGTTCGTTGGGATAACAATATCCTTTCGGACTTTTTTCGATTCTTAAAATATTTTTCTCGAATTCAAACTATTATCCAATATCAGTTTGATTATATGGAAGGAGGATTGATGATACATATCTCCTGCTGAAGATGATTCTAAATTTTAGAATTTAAACATAAAGGGTATGGGGATTAATCCACATATCCTATATATTTGGTTAATAGGAGATTTATTTTTAAATCAATTTCTATATTTTATTGACAAAATAAGATATTATCATATATAATGAATATATGAACATATATTCATATATAAAAACAATTTTATTAAAAATATTTTTGAATAAGAATTAATTCATATAGGGAAACAAACTTAAGCCAGTAAAAGGAGGAAAAGGTAATGGATAAAGCACTTAAAGACCCCGGCAAAAGCAGTATAAAACTAGTAAAAAAAAGTATTTCCACAAACAATAACTTTGCTAATTTAAAGAAAACTAGTAAAGAATGTATAAAAAAAGAATTTATACTAGAGGGATTAGATTGTGCTAATTGTGCAGCTAAGATAGAAGAAGAGGTTAGTAAAATTAAAGGCATTGATTCTGCTAATGTAAACTTTGTCACGAAAGCTTTAACTTTGGAAATTGGTGAAATTAATAAAACAAAAGAGTTAATCGCAGTAACTACTGAGATAATTGGAAATTTGGAACCTGATGTAAGAGTAGTGGAAAAACAATCGGGTAAATTATTAAAAAAAGAAATTTTGCTTAAGGGACTGTGCTGTAGCAATTGCGCCTCAAAGATTGAAAGGGAATCAAATAATATAGAGGGTGTAAAATCCGCCATTGTAGATTTTGCTGCAACAAAGCTTATTATGGAAATAGATAATTCATCTGAGCAAACTGTTATAATTGATAGAGTCAAAGAAATAGTTAAAAGAATTGAACCTGATGTTAATGTGGTTGTTCTTGAGGGTAAAAAAGTAAATAGTAAAATTGAAGAGAGTGAAGAAGAAAATGATAAGAGTGAATTAGTCAAGTTTGCATTAGGTGCAGCCATATTTGGGATAGCAACTGCTTTCAAGTTTTCAAATACTGTTGAACTGATACTTTATCTAATTAGTTACGTAATTGTAGGTGGAGAAGTAGTATTAAGGGCTATAAAAAATATTAGCAGGGGACAGGTATTTGATGAAAACTTTCTAATGAGTATAGCAACCATAGGTGCTTTTACTATTGGTGAGTATCCAGAAGGGGTAGCAGTTATGATTTTCTACCAGATAGGAGAAATGTTTCAGGATATGGCTGTAAATCGCTCAAGAAAATCTATTGCAGCTCTTATGGATATAAGACCTGATTTTGCTAACTTGAAAATAGATGACGAGCTAAAAAAAGTATCACCGGAAGAGGTTAGCATAGGTGATATTATTGTAGTGAAACCAGGAGAAAAGGTTCCATTAGATGGTAAAGTGCTTGAAGGCAGCTCTATGATTGATACTTCAGCTTTAACTGGAGAGTCAGTACCTAGAGAAGCAGAAACGGGAGATAATATTTTAGGTGGAGTGATCAATAAAAATGGACTGTTAACAATAGAGGTAGAAAAGGAATTTGGAGATTCTACTATAGCAAAAATACTTGACTTAGTTCAAAATGCAAGCAGTAAAAAAGCTCCAACAGAAAAATTCATAACAAAGTTTGCTAGGTACTATACACCAGTTGTTGTCTTTTCAGCAGTAGCTTTAGCTGTTATACCGCCTCTTGTTATAGGTGGAGCAAATTTTTCTCAATGGCTATATAGAGCACTGGCATTTTTAGTAGTTTCTTGTCCTTGTGCATTAGTTATATCTATACCACTTGGATTCTTTGGAGGTATAGGTGGTGCTTCAAAAAATGGTATACTTGTTAAAGGTGGTAATTATCTCGAAGCATTAAACAATTCGGAAATCATTGTTTTTGATAAAACTGGAACACTTACAAAAGGCGTATTTAAAGTTACAGAATTAAAACCTCGAGATAATATGCCAAGTGATGAACTTCTAGCCTATGCAGCTTATGCAGAAAGCTATTCAAATCACCCGATAGCAGTTTCCATATTAAACGCTTATGGTAAAGAAATACCTGGTGATGCAATATCAAATTATGAAGAAATATCAGGTCACGGCATAAAGGTTGTTGTGGAGGGAAAAGAAATTTTAGCAGGCAATTATAAACTAATGGAGAAAAAAGATATATTGTATGAACAAGTAGAAACTGTAGGTACAGTAGTTCATGTTGCAGTTGACAAAGAATACGCAGGATATATAGTAATATCTGATGAAATTAAAGAAGATTCTGCAAAAGCAATTAAAACTTTGAAATCTATCGGAGTTAAGAAAACAGTAATGCTAACTGGTGATAATAAAACTGTTGGAAATAAAGTTGCTAGAGAATTAGGACTTGATGAAGTTCATGCTGAATTACTTCCGGACCAAAAGGTGGAAAATATAGAATTACTCGATAAGCAAAAATCGGAAAAGGGGAAGTTGGTATTTGTAGGAGATGGAATAAATGATGCACCAGTTTTAGCAAGAGCAGACATAGGAATAGCTATGGGAGGACTTGGTTCGGATGCTGCAATAGAAGCTGCTGATGTAGTAATAATGACAGATGAGCCATCAAAAATTACTACAGCAATAAAAATTGCCAAGAAAACAAGAACTATAGTAATGCAGAATATAATCTTTGCTTTAAGTACTAAACTGATTTTATTAGTTTTTATAGCTATGGGCTTAGGCACTATGTGGGAAGCAGTGTTTGGTGATGTGGGAGTAACTATACTTGCAGTATTCAATTCCATGAGGGCTATGAAAGCACAAAATTCATAATATAGTAAATTTAGTATATATTAATAAAAGTAAATTGAAAAGGGGTGTATTAGATGAGCTTATTTTCAAGATCATCAGGCAAGAGGCATCATGATAATAATCATAGAGGGAGCAGTTATTATAAAAGAGAAGGATTTTTAAACCGTATATTAGGTATGTTTGGTTCATTTTCTCGCTCAGGCAGAAAATATAATAAATATTATTCTCATAATAATTCATATCCAAATCATTATTCTGGTGAAAGACATTGTAAAAGAAGAAAATATAAGAGTTCATGGTCATAATGTCGTTTTTTAGAAGGAAAATATATCCAACAGATTATTTGTTTGGTGGATATAGCGTTGTAAAGTTAATAGGTGAAGGCCGATTTGGTATGTGTTATTTGGTTAACTTAGATAATAAGAAATATGTTCTAAAAGAGATTAAACCTAAAGTTATAAAAAAAAGTGGTACTAAAATTATATTTGAAGAAAAAATTCTTTCATCTATTAATCATCCATTAATTCCTAAAATAGTTGATACAATAAAGAATGATAAAATGTATGCCTATATTTTAGAATATAAAAAAGGAAAGACAATAGAAGAAATGCTCTTTGGAGACAATTATGTATTTACTCCATCTGAAATTTATAAAGTAGGAATTAAAATTATAGATATAATAAAATACTTGCATGAAAGAAACATTGTGCATAGAGATATAAGAGTACCGAATGTAATTATTAACGAAGAAGAAGTGTATCTCATTGATTTTGGACTTGCAAGATTAATAAATGGTAAAAAGTATATTCCTTCTGTTGATTTTTTATATTTTGGACATCTACTTCTTTATTTGTACTATTCTTCTTTTGAAAAAACTAGTAAAAAGTCAGAACCTTGGTATGATGAACTTGATTTATCCTTAAATGAGGTGAATTTTTTGAAAAAATTATTAGGTTTGAATGAGAAGTACAAAAGTATTTATGATGTAGAAAAGGATTTTTTAAAATTAGGATTGGAACGTTTACAAGATAAATATTAGAGCAATGAAACTTTAAATGTAAAGGATTTATTACTTGAAATTTGCTTGATTAGTATTGTAAGAAATATAGTTTGATTACCGCATTATTTCTGCATAATAGTTGGAGGTGATAAGTATGTTAGATTTTTTAAGAGAAGAAAGAATTGATGAAAAATTAATTGCTGAAATAGAGCATTACCGAAATTTTTACAATGTAAATCCTGATATTAAATACAGAATACCAGAACCTAAATATAATTATTATGGAAAAGAAATTTGGGAGGGAGCAATTACGGCTATTCTTTGTGGCGAAAATATTCTTTTAGTTGGTCCTAAGGCAAGTGGAAAAAATGTTTTCGCAGAAAACTTGGCAGCTGCTTTTGGGAGGCCCAGCTGGGATATTTCATTTCACGTCAACACGGATTTTTCATCTCTTGTTGGGACTGATACATTTGAAAATGGACAAGTTGTTTTTAGAAAAGGTCCAATTTATGAATGTGCCACGTTGGGAGGTTTTGGAGTTCTTGATGAAATAAATATGGCGAGGAATGAATCCATTGCGCTTCTTCATGCTACCTTGGATTTTCGAAGAATTATTGACATACCAGGTTATGACAGAATCCCTATGGAAGATGCTACCAGGTTTATTGCTACAATGAATTATGGATATGCAGGCACTAGAGAACTTAATGAAGCTCTGGTTTCGCGTTTTATGGTTATTGAAATGCCAACAATTTCTTCCAGAAATCTTATGAAACTGCTCAGGCGAGAATTCCCTAATATGAAAGATAAATATCTTGAACAATTTATAGGCCTGTTTAAGGATCTTCAAAATAAAAGCGAAAGCTCGGAGATCTCTACAAAATCCGTAGATCTAAGGGGACTTATTTCTTCTATTCATCTCATAGGCAAGGGTCTGAAGACATCTGAGGCTTTGAAGATGGGCATTACAAATAAATCTTTTGATAGATTTGAAAGAGAAATTATAGAAGACGTTATTCACCTGAGAATACCGGAAGGGGTGGAAAGGAGTGAAATTTTTACAGATTGACTATGCAGGAACAAAATAAAGAGATAAAAAGAGCTGATAATATTATATGGAATGCTTCATCTGATTACTCATTAAACTCAGAAATAAAAGCATATGATAAAAATGGAAAAGCCGATCTTTATTTAAATTATATTATAGGATCTGTTCATAAATACTATAACTATTCACTTTTAGAGGAATTTTTTAACTATCTTAAAAAAGATACTAACTGTAAATTATTAGAAGAACTTACATGGATAGCTTTAGAAAATTGTACTTATAAAAAAGCAAAAAGTGAACGACTGGTTCTTGAAAATCTGCGACGTGATTATTCAAAAAAATTTCTTAACAGGTGTAATCCAGATTTATCTTTTAACATTATAGATCAAGTCAAGATAGCTCATTTTAAAAGAGCATTGGGTGAAAAACCTAATACGACAAATCTGGCACTTACCATTTTAAATGATTTAGAGTTTGATGAACATATGAATACAAAGCAGATTATATCTCGTATGAAGGAGATTATAAAAGTTTATTTTCAATATGGACCTCACTTTTTAGCAAAAAATATACTTCCAACGTCACATAGGGGCAAAAGTATTTTTCAAGTAAAGGTGAAGGGATCAAATTCTAGGCGTAATTCATTTTTTAAACGTTCTAAAAATGAATTACGAAGGGCTTTTAGTTGGCTTAAATCTGTAGATCAAATCAATAAATACGATAGAAAATTTATGCAGGGGTATTATGGGGTTTCCATTTTGCAAGAACCACGGGTAAAGGCTTTAGAAAAAATTTTGTGTATTGGAAACCATAAAAATTGTCATGTTCATTTTACAAGAGGGAATTTTGATGTTCATATTAAAAATAATACAAGTACAGTTAAACATCAAGATGATATTTTAAAACAAAGAGAAAAAAATAATATACATTATAATGAAAACTTTGCGAGAAATAATAATAGCATTTCAAATTTGACAGATAAAATTAAAAATGTGATGCTTGTTAACCGTGAATCTTCCTGCAGATCAGAAAAGGGAAAACTTGTAGCAGGAGATATTTGGAGAAGCTTTTATGTTCATGACAATAAAATTTTTATAAAAAATCTTAAAAATGATGTCAGAGATCTAACGGTGGATATAATGTTGGATGCATCGTTGTCACAAAAAAATCGTCAGGAAATTATTGCAACAGAAGGGTATATCATAGCTGAAAGCCTTACACGCTGTCAAATTCCTGTAAAAGTCTACTCTTTTTGCAGTTTTCACGATTATACAATTATCAATCTTTTTCGTGATTATGATGAAGTTTACAAGAATAATAAGATCTTCAATTATACAGCTTCAGGGTGTAATAGGGACGGCTTGGCTGTTCGTGCTGCACTTTATATGATGAAAAATTTAAGCTGTAACCGTAAGATGCTCATAGTCTTATCTGATGGGAAACCCAATGATATGCAGTGCATACCAGCGAGTGGAATTAATCATATTGAATATAGTTATTCAGATAACATGGGTGTAAATGATACTGCTTTGGAAGTGAGAAAAGGCTTGCAGGAAGGAATTTCTATTCTTGGTGTTTTCACAGGACGTAATGAAGATGTTGCTGCTGCTCAAAAAATATATGGACGTAATTTAGTGCATATAAAATCTGCAAAGAGATTTGCTGATACAGTTGGAGTTATGCTGCAAAATGAATTGAACAACATACTTTAAGAATGTTCTTTTTAATCTAAGTATTTACTTTTCAGTACATGATTATGATAACTAAACTTTTAGTTCTAGATTACTTTTTGCCTATTATCAAGTTTTATCATACCCAAGCCTTGAGAACTACTCTTTGTTAGTATTTCATAAATTTTAAAGTAATGTAAATACTAAATGTAAAAGGGAAGGTGATACTTTGGAAAAAGGGATAAAAAAGGAGCTAGTACTTAAAGGGTTAAATTGTGCAAATTGTTTTCAAAAAATACAAAACGAAGCAAGTAAGGTAGAAGGCGTGCATAAAGCATCAGTAAATTTTGCCGACAAAACTTTAACTATAGAAACTAATGATATAAATAAAATAAACAATATTATTACGAAAATAAGAAGTATTGTAAAAAAGATAGAGCCAGATGTGATAGTAAAGGAAAAATCATATTTAAATTCCCCTAAAAAAGCGTTAGCACTTTTGGGGTTATCCTGCATGAATTGCAGTGTTAAAATTCAAGAGCAGGTAGGTAAGTTAAATGGTGTAAAAAATGCTCATGTTGATTTTCCTACTGGAAAATTAATTATAGAAATTGATAATAAACATGATCTAGAAAAAATAACTGAAGAAGCAGCAGAAATAGTTAAAAAAATTGAACCCGGAGTTAATGTTGTAGATGTAGATAAGAAGGAAAATAGTAAAGCATATTTTCACGATGATAATGCAGGGCAGAATAGAAAAAAAATGATTGGAATGATATTAGAAATATTATTTTTTTCAGTTCCTATTTTATTTAAATTTACTAGCAATATTGAGTTTATATTGTATTTAATAAGTTATGTACTAGTTGGATGGAAAGTTATTTTAAAAGCTGTTAGAAATATAGCTAGAGGGAAAGTTTTTGATGAGAATTTTTTAATGTCTATAGCTACAATAGGTGCTTTTTTTATTGGACAGTATCCAGAAGGGGTTGCAGTAATGCTATTTTATCAAATAGGTGAATTCTTTCAAGATGCTGCTCTCAATCGTTCAAAAAAATCTATCGCAGCATTAATGGATATTAGACCTGATTATGCAAACTTAAAACAAGGAGAAGAGCTTAAAAAGGTTTCTCCGGATCAAGTTAAAATAGGAGATAAGATAGTTATAAAGTCTGGAGAAAAAGTTCCACTTGATGGAAGTATAATTGAAGGAGAATCTATGGTAGATACTTCAGCTTTAACAGGAGAATCAGTGCCAAGATCAGTACAAAAAGGAGATTTGGTCTTGGGAGGTTTTATTAATAAGAACGGACTATTAACTGTTGAAGTTACTAAAGAATTTGGAGAATCTACAGTATCGAAAATACTAAATTTAGTTCAAAATTCAAGCAGTAGAAAAGCTCCTACGGAAAATTTTATGACTAAGTTTGCAAAGTACTATACCCCTATAGTTGTGATAATAGCAGCTTTATTAGCTATTGTACCTCCGTTGATTATAAGAGGGGCAATGTTTTCAGATTGGATTTATAGATCATTGGTGTTTTTAGTTATATCTTGTCCATGTGCTTTAGTTATATCAATACCCCTTGGCTTTTTTGGCGGAATAGGAGGAGCTTCAAAAAATGGAGTATTGGTTAAGGGCGGGAATTATTTAGAGGCCCTAAATAATTTAGAAATCATTATTTTTGATAAGACAGGAACACTTACAAAAGGCGTCTTTGAGGTAACAAAAATAAAAACTACTGAAAAATACAATAAAGATGAGTTGCTTGAATTTGCGGCTTATGCAGAAAGTTTCTCAAATCATCCTATAGCAGTTTCAATACTTAAGGCCTATGGAAAAGAAGTAAATAAAGAAAAAATTGGAAGCTATGATGAAATATCAGGTCATGGTATTAAAGTTAAAGTAAAAGGTAAAGAAGTTTTAGCTGGAAATGTTAAATTAATGAATAAAGAAAATATAAAGATTGATGAATTAGATATTGTTGGAACTGTGGTTTATATAGCAATAGATAAGGAATATGCAGGTTATATAATAATATCCGATGAAGTTAAAGATGATTCAAAAGATGCTATAAAGAACCTTAAGACCATAGGAATAAAAAAGACTGTTATGCTTACTGGAGATGCTAAAGCTGTTGGTGAGAAAGTAGCAGGTTCCTTAAGTTTGGATGAAGTTTATGCAGAGCTTCTTCCTGATCAAAAAGTTGAAGAACTAGAAAAGCTAGATAAACAGAAATCGGCCAAAGGAAAACTTGCCTTTGTAGGAGATGGAATAAATGATGCACCAGTTTTAGTAAGAGCAGATATAGGAATAGCTATGGGAGGACTTGGTTCGGATGCTGCAATAGAAGCCGCTGATGTAGTGATAATGACAGATGAACCTTCAAAGATAGTTACTGCTGTAAAAATTGCTAAAAGAACAAGAAAAATAGTATGGCAGAATATAATACTGGCTATGGTAGTTAAAATAATAGTTCTTATTTTAGGAGCTGGAGGAATAGCGACTTTGTGGGAGGCAGTTTTTGCTGATGTAGGTGTTACTATACTTGCTATAATAAATGCAATGAGAGTAATGAAAGTTAAAAATATATAAAACTACGGAATATTGTGTAAACTTTAATAAGAACCTTAGAAATAAATATTTAAAAATATTCAATTTTTTCTGATATAAATTATTTTTTCTTTTATTTTTTTATTTATTGTATATGCTCTTAAAAAGTTGATCCAGTTTGTTATAAACGTTTCAAAGTATGAAATTTCAAGGGCAAGTATCCATATGGGTAAGGAAGTTCTACTAAGAATAACAGACAAATCACAGAATTAAACAGAAATATGAATCCATAAATAAGATTAGCAGACTACTTAAAGAAGTAAAAAAATAGAATGTTTAAAAAAGTCGTAGCATTCGTATGTTTTCAATAAACAAATTGAATTGCTTTAAGCTATATAAAAGGCGATGATAGATCTCTCAAAACTGATGTATGTGTAGAAGTTTCAAAAATAATTCACTATTAGTCAGATTTACATTTTTATCTCACATTTAAATTTATTTGCCTAACAATAATCTTGTATGCTAAGGCTACTACATTTTTGTTAAGGACAATCACTTTTCTATTACAACAATAGTGACTAGTACAGCGATGGAATAAGGAGATCGTTGTTATGGGATTAAAATATAAATTGTACTCTTATAAGCAAGGTATTATCTTAAAAAACTTATTTCCATTTAAAAATAAATACAGCTCATCTTATATAGAATTATATTACATATTAGAAAATAATATTATATTAAAAGTTTGTTCGGATAGTAATATCCATTTGGGCTTTTTTCAGCTCTTAAAATATTTTTTAAATAAAAGGTATCTTTTGCAGTAAGTATCGATCTATCGGTGAGAGCCAATGTAAAAGAGGAGAAGATAAACGAAAAATCCCCTATTCATCACTGGATAGGAAAGGGAAGATACTCTGTTTTGACTGCATCAGATGCGAAAATTGCAGACGAATTGGGTGTAACCGCAGTACAGTATATAGCAACTGAAAATTATAAAACACTACTGAAGGAGGAGTTATGAAAAAACAAAGAAGCTAATTTCCTTTCCTATCATAAAGGCAGCAAGTAAGGACGATGCTGTGACAATTTAATATATATTGAATCACTAGCAAGGATATATCTCAAAGCTTTCCACAAAGGTACTTACTAATGAATACGGAAATAAATATTATTTTGTGGACAAGGATATTCAAAAACAGCTTACCACCTTCCTGCTAAAGATGATTTTAAATTTTAAAATCTGAACATATATGATTCAGGACAGCATTTACCTGAAACACTATGCCCGTATCTACGGAAAGGCAATGTACCACTCCACCGTTTTGAAAGACATCCAATTATACTATTCTGTCCTTCGATTTATAACGGATACGGAATCTGCCGTTCGACTGAGCTATTTAAAGCAGTTTGGCATGACGGACGACGATATAGAAGAAAGTAAACTCTAAACATATCTTTTAAGAAAAAATTTGCACGAAAAGCCCCGCCGAAGCAGGGCCAGTAACGGGGGCGCTTTTGCAGTACCTAAAAGATGTGTAATAAACTGGTTTTATAAAGCCCGACTAGCCTTTCTGGTATATGCAAACCAGTATATTAATAACGTTAAGAACCCGATTACTGCCACAATTATATACATTCCACGATATCCTAGGAATGTTATTAGCGCGCCCGTGAGCAGAGGCCCGATGCAGTTGCCCAAATCTGTGCACAGATAGAATGTTGAATTATCAGGTGCTAAATGGTGAGACGGCGTGATCTTTACTACCAGCGTTTGTGTTCCAGACTGTATGGCCCCGAGCCCAAGACCAATGAGGACTGCTGCCGCTAGCATCATGAAACTCGCACTTAATGCGAATAATAACAACCATATCGCATTTATCAAAATCCCAGGATAGATTATTGCATTTTCGCCTTTAGTGTCAAAGAGTTTGCCTGCTGAGGGGCGAGATATCATATTTAGGATTGTTTATTGGCCATAAAGAGCTGGTATGATGTCTGCCATAGGAGTTATTACGTTGATGGGGCTGGTTACTAAAAATGCAATTTTACTTATTGATTTTGCAAAACAAAACCACAGAAAGGGAATGAATTTGAATGAAGCCTTGATTGAAGCTGGGCATACGCGTTTAAGGCCGATTATTATGACTACCTTGGCCATGATTTTTGGTATGATTCCTTCAGCTGTAGCTACAGGTTTAGGCTCAGAACTACGTGCACCAATGGCTTTTGCAATTATTGGAGGATTAATTACATCAACATTGTTGACATTATTGTTTGTTCCGGTTGTATATACATTTTTGAATGATTTTAAAGAGAGATTGTTCAAAAAAAGAAAATATAAGTGTTTAAATATTTTCTTTTATATCTTTAAAATAACCTATTTTTATAATGAAAATTTTATGGGACACCAAGAATAATATTTTTTATTTGTTAAAAGCCGTTATTAGACGGAAATAGTTTATATCACATATCTAAGTTAATTTGTCTGACAGTGGCTTTTTTATTTGTTAAAGCCACTGTTTTTTATTTCTATTAAGAACAAGCACTTCTGTTATCACAGCAACAGTAACTATTAGATAATGATGAGATAAGGAGGTTTTTCTTATGAGATTTAGATACAAATCTCATTCTTATGAAAGAGGTAATTTCCTAAAAAAAGCTCATTTTCATTTTGGGATAGTTATGGTTTATTTTATGTAGAATCATATCATATTATAGAAAATAATGTCATATTAAAAGCTCGTTTGGATAACAGAATCCATTCGGGCTTTTTTCAATTCCTAAAAACTTTTATTCAGATACAAAACATTTTCTGCAACAAATATTACCTCCCTGGTGAGAGTCAGTGTGAAAGAGGAAAAGAGAAACAAAATTTTCTCCTTTCTCACTGGCTAAGAAATAGGCGTTTGCGAAACGCTGTAACCCGCATAAATGCGGGATATTTTTTGTCGTAAAATAAAATAACTCCTCACTGATTTATGGTAAAATTGAATTGTAAAGAAACAAAATCACCATATACCTCTGCA